>JALVYA010000082.1 GCA_027038095.1 Archaeoglobaceae archaeon | reverse complement strand
TCGAAACAAAATAAATCAAAAAGAAAGAAAAAGGAAAAAAGAAAAATGAGCCCTGCGAAATCGAAACTGGACGAAAACAGAGCTGAAGCAGCGGCACTTGAATGCGCACTCAGAATACTCAGCGCTGCGAACGGCGAAGTGACGAAGGATTACGTCGCAAAGGTGAAGAAGGAGGTAAGCAAAAAGTTCAGACTCAGCAGAATACCGGGCGACGTTGAACTGCTTAAAGCGTACGAAAAGGAGTTTGGAAGGGACGAAAAGTACTGCGTTTTGAGAGATATCCTCAGGTTAAAGCCCGTCAGAACGATTTCAGGGGTTGCAGTTGTCAGCGTCATGACTTCACCGGCTGAGTGCCCTCACGGCAGGTGCATGATGTGTCCGGGTGGAGTCAGGTTCAATACCCCGCAATCCTACATAGGTTTTGAGCCGGCCGCTCAGAGGGGAAGACAGCACAACTACAACCCGTACCTTCAGGTGATTTCCCGGGTGAAGGAGCTCGAAGAAATAGGGCATTCGGTTGACAAGGTCGAGGTAATTATCATGGGCGGCACTTTTCCGGCGAGGAGTACTGAGTATAAGTACTACTTCATTACCAACGTGTTTAAGGCTCTGAACGATTTTCCGAACAGGAGCTCGGAGATAGAACCTTCAGCGTTTTCAGATAAAGGGCAGGCTCTCGAACTCCTCGAGAAAGAAAAGCTGAGGAACGAAAGGGCGAGAGCGAGGTGTGTTGGATTAACCATAGAGACGAGACCCGATTACGCAATGGAAGAACACATCGTGGAGATGCTTCAGTTTGGCGCCACAAAAGTTGAGATTGGTGTGCAGAGCGTTTACGACGAAGTCCTCGAAACGATAAAAAGAGGACACACGGTGGAGGATGTCGTCAGGGCTACTGAGCTTCTGAAAGATTCTGGATTCAAGGTTGGATACCACATAATGCCGGGATTGCCGTTCAAAACGGACAGAAATCCTGAAAAAGACGTGGAGATGTTCAGAATTCTGTTTGAGGACGAGAGGTTCAAACCGGATTACCTGAAGATATATCCGACTCTCGTGGTTGAGGGAACAGAACTCTACGAGTGGTATAAAGCGGGGAAGTATCGACCTTACTCGACTGAGGAGGTCGTTGAAGTTATAGCAAAAGCGAAGAGATTTCTGCCCGAATACGTGAGGGTGCAGAGAGTTCAGAGAGACATACCGGTTGGTATGGCAATAGGACTTGATAAGGGAAACATAAGACAGCTCGTCAGGAGGAGAATGAACGAGCTCAACTACTCCTGCAGGTGCATAAGGTGCAGAGAAATCGGGCACAGGCTGATGGAGCTGGAGAGAGAGGGCAGGAAACTGAACGTCGAAGAAGTTCTGAAAGAAGCAAGACTCGTCATCAGAAAGTACAGAGCTTCCAGAGGTACTGAGTACTTCATATCTTACGAGGTTGAAAGCATAGACGCACTCGTGGGCTTTATAAGGCTGAGATTTCCGGGAAATCCATTCATAGAGTGCCTGAAAGACTGCGCTCTTGTGAGAGAGCTGCACGTGTACGGAACGGCTCTGCCAGTTGGTTATTCACCGGGTTCACCGGGTCGCTTGGAAAAAGCAGTTCAGCACAGGGGTTTTGGAGAAAAGCTTCTGGAGCAGGCAGAAGAAATAGCGAAGGAGAAGTACGACAGAATTGCGGTGATAAGTGGCGTCGGAGTGAGGCCCTACTACAGAAAGCTTGGATACGAAAAGCAGTTCGAGTACATGGTGAAGAATCTGAACAGGATTTAAACGAGACTACAGTCTTAACCGGTTCGCTGAACAGCTAAAAACTAAAAAAGAGAAACCGTTATCGATTGTTTATGTTTGAAAAACTCAGAGAAAAAATCGAGACGTACAGGCTTTACAGCAGCATGACCGACCTCGTACCGGTAGCGAGAAGGTACTTCGTAATAGGATACTTCGATGGAGCTCTAACAGTTCTCGGATTGATAATGGGTGCTTATCTGAGCGGGAAAGCCACACCTGAAGTAATACTTTCGGCAGGAGTTGCCACGGCAATAGCTCTCGGTATATCGAGTGGATGGGGGGCTTACGAGGCGGAAAGGGTTGAACAGAGGGCAATGAAGCACGAGAGAGACAGAGCCATGCTCAAAAACGTTGGAGGAATCATAGAAAGGGCACACAGATTTGCAATACTCGTCAGCTCAATCGTTCACGCCGTTTCTCCCATTGTTGCATCTCTGATACCTCTCGTATTCTACGTGTTCCTGCCCGTTAACGAGGCATTTCCCATTTCCATAGCATCCTGCCTGATTCAGCTGTTCGTGGTTGGAGCTTTCATGGGAAAAGTTTCAAAAACGAACGTCCTCGCTTCGGGTATCAGGCTTGTACTCGCAGGAATTGTCACTCTTCTTGTGGTCATGGTTCTGAGTCCGAGCCACCTGATGTAATCTTTTGCTATAGTTTTAGTTTGTTATTAGGTTTTGTAGTTTTATATCTCCTAAATGTAATACATTAAATTCGACACATTTACCTGATGCAGGAGGCACTCACAGCGAGGTATTTACAGCAAAAAGTGAAGCAAAAAAATGATATATTTAAGAAACGTAAAGACTGCCCGGAGGTGGCATGGTTTGTACCTCTACCCCGTAGAGGTGGTTGCAGACGTCTACATGAGCAGGGTTGGTGGCTGCAGTTCGGAGCTCGAAAGAGGGGAGATTGGAATAAACGCAAACGCCCTGTATGCGAACACGTCTTTAATTGCCGGAGAAACTCTGGCGAGGCTCAAATTCTTCGAATCGAATAAGCCGTTCTTTCTCAGAAAGAAGTACAGAATAGTTGGCCTCGAAGAACACATGGAGGGTTACGAACT
>JALVYA010000081.1 GCA_027038095.1 Archaeoglobaceae archaeon | reverse complement strand
ATGCCTGGAACTCAACCTACCTAGGTTCAAGCAACTTCGGTATAATCGTCCTTCAGGATCCTGACGGTTCAATAACTGCCACAACGCCGACAATGAACTCCGGAGACAAGGTTGCTCTTACGATAAACGTCTCTGCCGTGTTTGGCTCCGGTCTGCCTGTCAGCACGCACGTCATTGGACAGGTCAGGCCAGAGTTTGGAGCTCCGGGTATAATAGACTTCGTGACTCCACCAACGTACACTGTGAACGTAATCGACCTCCAGTAACTCTGTAACAGGCTTCGGTGCAGACTCAGGGAGCACATTTTTTAAATTTTTGAATTATCTATTCAATTAATTTTTTATAGGAGGTGCAAGCGATGGGACTGAAGCTGTTCAAGAAAAAGGAGGAGGAAGAGGACGAGGAAGAGATAGAAGAGGAAGAGGAAGAAGAGGAGGACGAGGAAGAGATAGAAGAGGAAGAGACGAGAAGTTCGAGCAGCTCGGGTGGCAGCGACGAGACTGTGGAGAAGATAATGGAGAGGCTGAACGAAATCGACAACAAGCTCCCGAGAATTGATATTGCAATAAATAACCTGAAGAAGGAGGTGGATTCTCTAAAGCAGGATTTGCAGAAGATGGACGATTCGTTAAAAGACATGTTAACTCTCTACGAAGTTGTTTCGTCTCAGATAAACCCCTTTGTCGGATCTTCAAAGGTTACCGCCCTCAGCATACAGAGGCTCGACAACATGGAGAAGGAGCTGAGAGAGCTCGAGCAGCTTGTAAACGATGTGGTTGACGATCTGAGGATGCTTTTCAGAAAGAACGTAAGCCTTAAGGATATAGTAAATCAAGTTCTTTATGAGGAGGTATCATTATGATTTCGAACAAGCAGGATAACAGAAATATAATTTCTCTTGAGGATTTAAAGGAGGAAAAGACGGAGAAAAAAGAAGAGAACGAGGTAAGCGAGGAAAAGAATGAACCAAAGACGAAGTCTCCATACCTCTCTGATGACGAAATAAAGTCATATCTCGAAAGGTACAGGGGCAGAATTCCTTCGGTTATACTCAGAGACATCTACGAGATGCTGAAGGGCAGGAGGGTGACAGAGGCTCAGATTGACAGAATAGTTGAAAGAGTCGAGCAGGTGCTGAATTCGGACAATCAGCTTAGGAAGATTGATGATATATATAGAAAATTAGAAAGTTTAGAAAAGTTGCTGAAACACGATGTATCTGGTGTGAGTCAGAACGTTGCTGAAAAGGCTGAGAATACTGAGGAGAGAGTTGGGAGAAGTGTTGGAGGCGAAAAAATTGAAGCTGAGGATATTTCGGCTGAAAAACCCGTTGAAATTCCTGAAATAAAGTCTGAAGAAAGGGTCGAAGTAAAATCAGAAGTGAGACCTGAAATTAGACCTGAAGTCGAAACTTCGTCTGAGTTTGTTGGAGGTGGTGTTATGAGGAGTGTTCCCGCTGAAGTTCATGTTCATCCAAAAGCTTATGCCGAGGCAGAAAGGAGTAGAAGCAGTCCCCGTTATCCTGCAAGAAGGGACAGGCGTGAGAGGTACGAGTACTGTGAAGACACGTATGAATACGGGCTGCCTTCAGAAGAACCGAGGCTCACGAGAATTCCGGGCGATGCAAAGAGCATAATGCTCCTGCTGAAGTGGATTGAGTTTTTGATGGAGAAAGTCGGCTACGAGGGTCTGGAGGACGTTCTGAACTACTACGTGGACATATACTGGATCAGTGAGGACGTTCTCATGTGTGTGCTGAGGTATGCGAAGGGTATCAAACTTTACCACGAAAACTCCGACTGGAGACCGGTTGGCTACATGAACGTTCAGGATCACTTGATGAGTTTGCTTTACATAGAAGCACTGAGAACCGGGAGATTCAACAGGAACCTGATAATGGAGGTTGAAAAAGACCTTTACAGAATGAAGAAGGAGGTAGCGGAGCTCCATGGGATTTAGCGTAACTGCCGCGTTTGCTCTGATGATGATCGCATGCCTCGTGGCATTTGGAGCAATAGTTACAGTGCTGAACACCAATATAAGGGCAATAAACGCCGCAGAAAAACAGCAGACTGAGCTAAAGGTCGAGAAGGCGAACACGGATTTCAAAATAACTTCGGTAAACGCAACAAATACGACGATATCGACTTACGACTTAACGGTCGTTCTGTACAACGACGGCTCAACGACCCTGAAGTCTAAAGACTTCTCAGTCCTGATAGACGGCGTTCTGCAGCAGAACGTAACGTACAACGTCACGTACTTCTACCCGCTGAGCTACATGAAGTTCACAATAGACGGACTGCAGGGAACTGTTGGTTCAACTCACAGACTTGAGGTCGTTTCGGGTAACGGAATAGCAAAGTTCGCAGAATACACGGTGAGCTGAGTTCGTTTCTGATTTTCGAGGATTTGGCCAGATGCGGTTAGCTGACGCTATCAGAGGTGATTGAAATGGGGTTTGGGGAGTGTGCGGCACACATAATCCTGTTCATAGCCGTGGTAATAGTGGCTTCGTCTCTCTCAGTAATGATGGCCACGACCGTGCAGAAGATATCCATGGGTATCGAGCAGCAGGGTAGTAACGTTCAAAAGTTACTCGTAACGAGTTTCGAAATAATTAACGACCCGGAGAATATACCAACGAAGACTATAGGAACGAATACGGCCTACGTTTTTTACGTCAAGAATACCGGAACAGATTCCTTTCCGCTGGAAAACAGCACAATCACTGTCATGATAGACGGTACTCTCATCTCTCAGGCAAACGTGACGACTTCTCCATCTGTTCTCAGCCCGGGACAGACCGGGGAGATTGACGTCATCACCACTCTTTCGTCCGGAGACCACACGATAAGGA
>JALVYA010000080.1 GCA_027038095.1 Archaeoglobaceae archaeon | reverse complement strand
GCAGGTTTGCCGCTTCCTCCACAAGCCTCAAAGCACCGTTATACCCGAGCATGGGCTTTCTGTGGTAGCCGAATCTATCAGCAACGGGAAAGCCCGTTCTCAAGAGCGGTATCCTTTCCTCTCTGGCGATGTACCTGCCCCTGTAATCTCCAATAAGCATGTCAACGGGATTGCTCTTTATAAATCTGTGCAGAGTGTACAGATCGCCGTTCTCGAATACCGTTATGTTCACGTCGTTCTCGTTTGCCTTTTTTTCTATTTCGGGAACGAAATACCTCTTTTTGATGGGTGACAGAACAGCCGTAACTCTCATTCCAATCTCGAATGCAAAATCGGTCATGGCTATGACCTTGTCCGGATCTCCGAATATCGCAACCTTTCTGTTCCTCAAAACGCTGTTTGCGTCAACCATCGCATCTACCGCATAATCTCTATCATCCCACACGGAATCCGGGATTTCGGTGCCAGCAATTCCGGCAAGAGTTGCCACGAAGTGGTCGGTGTTCTCAATACCTATCGGAAACTTCAGGCTGTAGGAAACTGCTCCGAAGTTCTCGAGATACTTTGCTCCGCTGATTCCCTCAGTCCCAAAGGAAATCGTAGCCTTCGAGTTTGCTGAATTGCGTATGTCTTCCACCCCTGTACTGCACGCTGGAAACTTCTCCCTCGGTAACCTCAAGGGTCGGTCAAGCGATGTGAGGTCGGTGAGAAGAGTGTACTCGGCTTCCAGACTTTCGCACACGTGTTTTATTTCCCTTACATCACCGGGGTTTACAATCCCGGTTATGATGTTTACGTTCTCCGTTCTTTCTCTCTTTTCTTCCTTTTCCCCATTACCGACAAGGGATGAAATGATCGCCTTTAACGCTCTGTCGTATCCTGTTGTATGTGTCCCGGCGTAAGACGGTGTGTTCACAGCCACAACCCCATCAAATTCTGTTGCTATGTGGATGTTTTCGCCGATTGTCTCCGTGAGGCATGTGGACATTACGACGATCAGATCAGGATCCTTTCTAAGCCTGATGTTTTCAATTGCAGACACCAGATTATCTCTGCCACCGAATACTGCAGACTTTTCGTGAATTGCAGTTGTCGCAATCTCTACTGGCTCCCCGAAGTGCTTGGACATCAGATGCTTGACGTAGTTCACACAGCCCTGCGAGCCGTGTATGAGAGGTACAGCTCTGTATATACCCAGCGTTGCCAGAACAGCTCCAGCAATCTGACACATCTTGGGGGGATTTATCCTCAACGGCGCTTCGTCACGCACAACACTGACTGGAATGATAATTCACCTCCCCGTATGTAACGCTACGCTGACCTTACGAGCTTCCAGACCTTGGAGTTGATTGCTGCATTTACGTCCCCTGCAAAGTTAACAAAACCCTCAAAGCCCGCGTAAGTCTTTCCCTGACCCCTTCCATTTACGAACGGAATTCCAAGCTTGTGAACGAACGGCTTTACCTTGTCGTCGGATATGAAAATGTCCGGTCTGACTTCGAGCAGAACTTCCTCAAGTTCTTCAGCATCCGGGTTGTCTATAACAACAGTTCCATCATCCACGCTTTCCATGATTTTCTCGTAATCGTCCTTTCTGCCGAAAAACGTGGCAATTCCAGCAATCTTCATTCCCAGCTCTTTAAACGGTCTGATCCAGTAAATTGCCCTCTGCGCTCCGTGACATATGAATACTTTCTTCCCTTCGAGTCTCTCTCTGTAGTATTCGATCTCAGGTGTTATTTCGCTGAGATACTTTTCTATAACCTCTTCTACCTCATCGCCACAAATTCCGAGAGCTTCGCAGGTCCTGCGCAGCGATTCACAGCAGTTCTCTATGCCAAAGAAGTTCACCTCTATATACGGGGTTCCAAACTTCTCCTGCATCATTTCAGCCATGAAAATTGAGCTCCTGCTGCAGTGCACGAGGTTGAGCTTTGCCCTGTGCATTGCCCTTATTCTGTCCAGTGTGGCGTCAGCCGTGAACGAGCATACGACGTGAATTCCCAGCCTGTTGAGCATCCTTTCTATGCTTTTAGTGTCTTTCGCGTTGAAGTCACCTATAACGTTCACTGTATAATCCGAACATTCGTCGAGCTCTCCCGTTCCCACGAGTTCGAAGAGTTTTGTGTTTGCTATTTTGTGCCCGGCATTCTGGCTTATACCCCTGAAACCGGCACAGGTAAAAGCTATAACGGGTTTTCCCGTAACTTCACTCGCCATTTTTGCCACTGCCTGTATGTCATCCCCTATTATGCCCGTACTGCACGTCTCGTATACGAAAACAGCATCTGCGTCGAACTCCTTAACCGCCATTATTACAGCGTCGAAAAGCTTTGTCTCTCCACCGAATACTATGTCCTTCTCCTGCATGTCTGTGGTAAGGCAGTAGCCTTCAGAATCAACTCTGTAGTCCCAAGAGTAGTATGCACACCCCACCGGAGAATGGACGAGGTGAATTACGTTCTTTATCTGTCCGCATATAACCACCCTGCACCCCAGAAGCGGACAGCCTCTCTCGGTAAAATCCCCCGGATGCGTATCTGTGCTGCAGGCGGGAATAACGCTGTCTTTACCTTTAACCACACAGTGCCTGCCCTTTTCCGGCATTCGCCTGTTGCAATCCAGAAACATGTAAGGCATTATCAACACCGCCTTCTGCTTTCTCAGAGGGCGCCGTAAGCGTCTCTGCATCCGGGAACACCGTAGGCATCAGCCCTGCACTGTATGCAGTGGTAAAACTGCCGGATGTAATGTGAAGCGCTCATCCTTGCAGCAGCAATTTCCTGCTTTGTCGGCTTTCTCATGTTGCTGAACCTGCCGAGAGGGATGAGCGGCATTATGTTCATTATGTACGCGTGGCCCGATACCGCCCTCGCAATATCTGTTATTTCGCCATCGTTTATTCCGGGTATGTACACGGTGTTCACCTTGACGAGGATGCCTGCGTTTGAAGCTTCCACCAGTCCGCTGAACTGTCTTTCCAGTATTACCTCTCCCGCCTCAATACCCGTGTATATCCTGCCGTTGTGGTTAATCCAGGCGTAAATCTTAGAAGCTGTTACCGGGTTGACGGCGTTTATGGTAACTGTCAGGTGTGTAACATCGCACTCTATCAGTTCATCGAGCTTCTCTTCCACCAGCAGGCCGTTACTGGCAACGCACCTGAAAACGTTTGGATACCTCTCATTCACGATTCTGAGGCACTCAAAAGTTTCATCGTTGTAGAGCGGTTCCCCCGGTCCGGCAATTCCAATTGTAGTCGTTTCAGCAGTAACCCTGCTCAGAATGCTATCTATGTACTCGACCACCTCGTGCGGTTCGACGATCCTCGTCGTTATTCCCGGCCTGTTTTCGTTCGCACAGAACTTCCTCGTGCAGTAGTTGCACTGTATGTTGCACAGCTTCGCCACTGGCAGGTGAATTCTTGCGTACCTGAAGTGTGCCTCGTTGCTGTAGCACGGATGTCTGGAAATAACCCTCATTAAACCACCCACCGATGGGGAAAGCAATGATGTAAAAAATTTTTTTAAGAAGAAAAGAGAAAACTGACACATGTTTTATTACGCTTACTTAAGCTGTCTCAAAAATTATGAGTTTGTATACACAAAAAATATATTTGAACATTGCGAACGAGTTCAGGGTGGTCGTGTGATAAAAGTGATATTCGAAGGAGAGGTGAGCCCAAGAAAAGCTTCGTCGGTAACCCTGATTGAGACGTCCGAACACTGCATACTGGTTGATACGTCTTCAAAGGAAGTGGAAGACGTTATTGTTGCAGAGCTTGCGGAAATTGGTTTGAGTGTGGAGGATATAGACGCTGTGATAAACACGCATCTGCACCCAGATCACACAGGAAACAACGACCTGTTCAGAAAGGCCACAGTCTACGCCTCACCCAACGAGTGCGTGGAAAAGTACGATGGACGATTAGTTTACCCGGACAGATACGCCAAATTCACATTCACTCCGGTAAAGGAGTTTGAGGATGAGGAAATACAGGTAATGAACACACCCGGCCATACATGGGGGAGCATATCAGTCGTTTACGGGAACTGCATAATCGTGGGTGACGCGGCTCCGACGAAGAAGAACCTGCTCGAAGATCTAATCCCAGAATGCGTTGATTATCTGGCTGCGAAGGGCAGTTTAAAAAGAATAAAAATGCTCGGAAAAAACGTTGTAACGGGGCATGAAGGTATAATCCACGCTCACGAGCTTCAGAGTTCCCTGCAGGAGTCGTGTTTTTAACGCAATCAGCTACTCGTTTTTACCTGTTAAGATCAGGTGGTTTTTATTAGAAGCTTCTCGGGCATGGTTTCCCACGTTCTGTACCTTTTTACTATCTTTTTCTCCATGTAGCCGATTTCAGGGAAGTACCTGTACGTGTCTTCCGCCTTCAGATTCTTTCTCTTAAGCAGTTCTACCAGCTCTGAAAGTCGCTCGTTGAATTCGTTGTAGGCATCTACGAACAGCTTCTTCTTGCGGGCGGACACAGCTTTTTCAAAAGCAAGTCTGAGTTCCTGTATCTTGGGTTCGAGTTCGCTGTAAATGAGGCCTCCCATAACAGATGCTTAGCTGTGTTGAATAAATATTTTGTGGTTTTAAAATGTATATTGTATTGAGATGATAATTAAAACTAATTAGAAAATTTAAATAAAATTAAAAATTGCCAAAGTCAAATGTTATACCCAGTCTATGCTTTTTCCCCTGCACGTGTTTCTTATCTCCTCTATGAGGGTTTCGGAAACCCCAAACTTTTCAAGCTCATCGAGGCTCTTCAGGTCTTCGGGCTTTCCAAAGCCTTTACTGTGTTCACCTGCAACGTACTTTGCGACTATTACCGGAATCCCCCTGATGTTCGTCACCTGTACAAGCAGATCCCCTTCCTCCGGTTCTTCACTTCTGCCTATGTGAAACGTAATGTATGCAAACCTGCCGTTTTCAGCCACTTTCCCCAGTCTGTCGTAGTATCTCACCCTTACAATTTTCATGTCCTGCATATTCTGCGTGCTGTCTCGCATGCTTGACGTGTCTGACACAGCAACCACCCCCTAAACTTTCACTCCCCGTTTAATCTACTGCTGCTTCTGATCCCACGGAATCTGGGTGTCGAGTATCGTGTTCACGATTTCGTCGAACAGCCTCAGACTTCCCATGTAACCAACGATTGGCCATCTGAAGTACCCGACCCTGTCATATATCGGAAATCCAACTCTAACCAGTCCGATGCCAAGCTCCTCAGCAATTTTTACTCCTCCTCTCGGATGTCCTATGAGCAAATCCACGCCGTTCTCCTTTACGAACTTCTCGAAATCCCAGAGGTCTGAAAACTGTACCTCTATATTCACGTCGTATTCTCCTGCTATGGCTTCCATTTCCTTCCTGTACGTCCTGGACGGTGTCTGCGTGTTCACGACGACAGGTTTTAACCCTATTTCGCAGCAGAACCTCGATAGGGCTATCACGAAGTCCGGATCACCAAATATCCCCACTCTCTTGTCCATCGTGTAGTGTACCGTATCAACAATCGCATCTATCAGCCTTCCACGCTCATCCAGCAGTTTATCGGGAATTTCGAGGCCTGTAACCCTCGCAACATTCATGATAAAATCATCAGTATTTCTTATCCCAATCGGCAGTCCGTAGAACGCCTGAACGCCGTACCTCCTCTCAAGCAGTGACGCTCCTCCTCCACCAGCATGTCTGCAGAGTGCAAACGTTGCTCTGGCATTTGCCGAATCCACGAACTCCTCAACCTTCGTTCCACCTTTTGGATAGTACGGCAATTCGTCAATCGGTTTTCTCAGCGGCTGATACAGTGTCTCGCTTATATCGAACAGCACAGAGTAATCTTCACGTTCCTTCAACCCAAATGCTTCGAGTATCCTCTTTATCTCAATTATATCTCCGGGATTGACGCCAAATCCGGGGATGACGTTTATCTTTTCGCTCTTTTCTTTCTCATCTTTCTTTGCGAGTGCAGTGACAAACGCTGTTGATGCGTTGTCGTAACCATTCACGTGACTTCCCACGTACGATGGGCAGTGAACCGGTATTACTGGTATTTTTGCCTTTTCTTCACCCAGCTCTCTGGCTATTCTGGCTTTTGCAGACCTTATAATGCCCTCGACATCGTCACCTATCGTTTCAGAGGAGCACGTGGTAACCACGGATACGAGGCTGGGATCGTACCTTGCTATCAGGTTGAACACTCCGTCTATGAGATTCTCCCTGCCTCCAAATACTGCGACGTGTTCGTGGAACGACGCAACCGCTATGGATACTGGTTCTCTGAAGTGTCTGTTGAAAGTGTATCTCACGTACGTGCAGCAACCCTGTGAACCCTGAACAAACGGAATACCTCTGTACACGCCGAGAGTTGCCCACATTGCTCCGATTGGCTGACATGTTTTGTTGGGATTTATCGTCCCCGTCCTCTGCTTTTCCACGTAGCGTATTTCTCCCATTTCATCCACCCTTCAGAGCCTGAAACTTCTTTTCTCCTTCTCTCAGAATGTTCCATATGGGGTGGTAAACACCCTTGTAGATGTCTCTGGCAAAGTTAACAAACCCGCGGTAGGCAACATACGGTCCCTGCTCGTAAGAGTGGGAGTTGAGGGTCGGTACGCCGTACTTTCTGAACAGATAGCGCTCCTTCAATCCCGTAAGCATGAAGTCCGGCCTGAACGTGTGTATTGCCTCCTCAAGCTCGAGCTCGTTCGGAGCGTCTATGATTAGAACACCTTTTATCCCCGCCTTCTTCAGGTTTCTGTTCAGCTTTTCGTAGTCTTCCTCATGTGCAAACGTGCAGCAGGCAACTACGTAGTCAATTCCCAGATCCTTCATCGCCCTTACCCAGTGCCAGGTACGTGGAGCACCGACGTAGGTCAGACACGTCTTTCCACTGAGCTTTTCTCTGTAGTAGTCAAGCTGGGGCTTTATAGCCTCCATTTCTTCCTTCACTACCTCATCAACTCTCCTCTTTGGTATATCCAGAGCTTCAGCTATTCTGTAAAGAGATTCCGTCGTTTCGGAGAGACCAAAAAGACTCACCCTGATAAAGGGGATGTCGTAACCATCGCCTATCAAATGCGCGATGTATTCTGCTGATCTCTGGCATTCGACTATGTTCAGCCTGACATCGGGTAGCTTGAAGAGGTCGTTTAGAGACGAATTCCCCGTAAACACAACCACGACTCTGCATCCAATTTTTTCGAGCAGAGGCTCGAGAACTGCTAAATCCCAGTCCATGTTGTATTCACCAATTACTGCCACATCGTACGGCGTCTTATCTTCCTCCCTGAGGCATTTCTCGGGAAACCTCTCTCGCGCCTTTCTCAGCCACCTGTAAAAGGACACGTTAAATTCGTGATGTCCCTTGGACTGCGAAACTCCTGCAAAACCCGGACAGTTCACGGCAAAAACAGGCTTCTTTATTTTTTCCTCCACTCTCTTTGCCACCGCCTCAACGTCATCCCCTATGAGGCCGGTAGAGCACGTTGTGTAAATAAATATCCCGGTTGCCTGTGGAAACTCGTCGTTTGCTTCAATACACGCCTTTTCAAGCTTCTTCTCACCACCGTACACTATATCGGACTCCTGCATATCCGTGGAGAAACAGTAACGCCTGTGCAAATCGTTGTCCGAAAGGTTTCTCCTCGTCCCCCACGTGTAGTACGCACATCCTATCGGCCCGTGAACCATGTGGATAACATCCTTTACGGGCCCTCCAACAACACCTCTCGAGCCAGCAAATGCACACCCCCTCTCGGTCATATCTCCGGGAACTGTGTTAACGTTGCAGAGAGGTATGATCTCTTCATCCGGATCGTAGACGTAGATGTGCTTCATTCTCTCCGGAATACACCTGTTGCAATCCAGCAATACAAACGGCATTTTTCCACCTTTTTCAGTTACCTATAGCTTCGTCTCCTCTTTCTCCAGTTCTTATCCTCACAGCATCCTCTACGGGCAAAACGAAGATTCTTCCATCCCCAATCCTGCCCGTTCGATTCATCTTCATGATCACTCCAACGACGAGCGGGACATCTTCATCGTTCACGACGATAGAGAGCAACCTCTTCGGTATGTACTTCATTGAAAGACCTTTTTCCTCACCCTCTTTCAGTATTCTCTCGATGTCTATGACGTCTGAAAGTCCAGCCGGGAGGTATCCTCTCTGCTTTCCCCGTCCAAAGCACTTCATTACTGTTAACGCTGGAAAACCCACAGCTTCAAGTGTTTTTGCCGTCTTTGCAACGGCATTTGGCCTTATTATCGCTATAACTTCCTTCATTTTTTCACCCGTTAAATTCCCCTCTCGCCAGTTCTTATCGTGTAAGCCTCTTCCAGATGCTGGACGAAGATCTTGCCGTCACCTAAATTCCCCGTGTACGCAGAATTCCCTATTACGTCAACAACTCTTTCAACATCATCGTCATCCACGGCTATCAGAAGCATAGTTTTTGGCAGTTCCTCGTAGAGTATTTCTCCAACTCTCAAGCCTCCCTGCTTTCCCCTTCCCACGACATCTATCTTTGTGAAAGCTGGATAACCGGCGTCGCTCAAAGCATCGACCACGTCGTCAACCTTTTCCGGTCTGACAATTGCCTTTACGAGTTTCAACCAGATCACCCGAACAGACCGTACTTTCCACACAGCTTTTCGAGCTCGTCCATATCGATCGGCGTGGGAATTACGAGCTCGTCGTTCTCCTCAATCTTCTTTCCGAGCTTTCTGTACTCCTGTGCCTGATTGCACTCCGGATCGTATTCAACGACAGTCATCTTCTGGAATTCGGCCTTCTGGACAATGTTGTCCCTCGGAATAAAGTGAATCAGCTTCGTACCGAGCTTGTCGCAGAACTCCTCCATAAGCTCCCTTTCTCCATCAACATTTCTCGAATTGCAGATTATGCCTCCAAGCCTTACGCCTGACCTCTCTGCATACCTCCTGACACCCTTCGATATGTTGTTCGCCGCATATATCGCCATCATTTCGCCTGAGGACACTATGTAAACCTCCTTTGCAAGCCCCTCTCTGAGAGGCATACCGAATCCACCGCACACGACATCTCCAAGCACGTCGAAGAACAGGAAGTCGAGGTCGTCGGGATATCCACCGAGCTCCAGCATCTTCTGAACAGCAGTGATCACACCTCTTCCGGCACAGCCAACTCCCGGTTCCGGACCACCACTTTCAACGCAGAGAATTCCGCAAAATCCAACCTTTCTTACCCTGTCGAGGGTAACGCCGTCTTCACCCTCCTCCCTCAGTACATCCATGACCGTGTCCTGAGGCTTTCCGTGAAGAATCATCCTCGTCGTGTCTGCCTTTGGATCACAGCCGTGAATCATGCACTTCTTGTTGTAGAAGTACGCAAGTGCTGCAGCAGTATTCTGACAGGTTGTTGACTTGCCAATACCTCCCTTCCCGTACATGGCCACTTTTTTCGCGTTTGGTGCGACTTCTTCACCGAGATAGCTCATCCATTCACCCCCTCTTTCCCTGCAATTTAGATATGTAATATAAATCTTTTTACTACTATTTGATTAAAAAATTACATAATTTTAATAATTTTGCATAAAATTTCACAAAAGTTAGGAAAAGTCGGGTGAGTTTGCTGTCACTGAAAAATCAGTGGAAAATAGCGGGGAAAAATAGCGGGCTCGCAAACGAGGGAAAAGACAGCCTCTGGAAGGTGACGAAAGCCTGAACAATTAAAGCCTGAACTAATTTTTGTTTTTCTTCGCCCACGCCACGGGATAAACGTCTCTCTCCATGAGTACTCTTGCAACGTCAACGACTTCACCGCTGTTCATCCTTGCAATCTCTTCAGCGTTCCTCAAAGCCTTGCCTATGGCCACGAGTTCGTGCTTCAGGGTGAATATTGCAACGTCTTTTCCGGCTTTAACGTTCTTTTCGACGTAGACAACTCCCTTAGCCATCAGGTTCGCCCCGTAGGTTATTGCGTTAACAGCCGTATCCTTTATCACGATTTTTGGCATTCTGGCAACTGCAAGCTCCATTGGTTTTATCACTTCTCTCAGGTACTTTTCCTCGCCCTCTTCTTTCCACAGCACGTACGCGTCGAGCAGATCGTGCAACGTGTAGCACATGTCCTCCGTGAAACAGCCGGTTTTCGTCCTCCTCAGCTCCTGCATGTGTGCTCCCTTCCCCATAACCTCTCCTGCGTCTGTGCAGAGCTTTCTGATGTAAGTTCCAGCCTCGCACCTCACTTTGAACAGCACATCTCTGCCATCTATTTCGAGCACGTCAATTCCGTAAATCTCTCTGATTCTCAGCCTCTTCTTGACAGCAGACTTCAGCGGAGGTCTCTGGTAAATTTTACCCACGAATTTGTTCAGAGTTTTAACGATTTCTACTTCGGAGGCGTCGGAATGCAGTCTCATCAGGGTGACGTACTCTTTTTCCGATCCCTGCAGGAACCTGACAAGTTTGGTCGCATCCTCTATGAAAACGGGCAGCACTCCGGTAACTCTTGGATCGAGTGTTCCGGCGTGTCCAGTTTTTTTAACGTTGAGTATTCTCCTCACCCACACAACCACTTCGTGGCTGCTTGGCCCCATCGGTTTATCTATGCAGACGAATCCTTTTCTTATATACTCTTCAATTGGCCTTTTGTACGGGTAACACCCGTAGCTTTCGTCGGTTTTCGCTTCTTCTCTGACGTAAAAAGAATCCTCGACTTCCCCTATTATTGATTTACCCATTGAGGTCAGTCTGGCGTCCAGCTTTAAATTGTTTGCTCGCAATACCGTTGCTGATGTCACTCAACTGCACTTCAGAATTAAAGCAGATCAACAGCAGTTTCAAACCAAAAAGAATAAAACTTTGAATATGTTTCTTGTAGCATGAAAGTCGAGATTCCGGACAAGCTTTACAGGAAGATAGAAGAAAGGGTTAAGGAAACCGAATTCGATTCTGTGGATGAATACGTCGCTTTCGTTCTGAAAGAGGTTCTCGAAAGCCTTGAGGAAGAGGAAGAAGAGCAGGTTTTCAGCGAAGAGGAGGAAGAGAAAGTCAAGGAGAGGCTGAGGGCTCTTGGATACATAGACTGAATACACAAACTGAATTAAAACGTTAGTTTCATTTTGTTTATCTACTTGGGTCTGGCGATAATGGCGACGCCTTTTCCGGAAATCGTAAAGCTGTCGGTGTCGTGAGTTACAAAAGCGCTTCTAAAAGGTTTCAGCTCCACAGTCTCTCCGTATGCTGAGAGCTTAACTGAGCCCTCCACGCAGCTAACGTAGCAGTACGTTTCGTTTTTTATCTCTCTCGTAATGTCGCTCAGCCTGACCGTCCTTATCTCGAAGTTCTCGCCCTTTAATTCCTCTTTTGCAACGTCAAACTTCAGGTTTTCCACATCGCACCGATCGAAGTTCATAACTTCCAGAGCTTTTTCGAGGTGCAGCTCTCTTCCCCTTCCGTAGTCGTAAACCCTGTACGTTATGTCTGAGCACGTTGAAACCTCGTATATCAGTCCGCTGCATATTGCGTGAACGGTTTTCGGAGGTATGAGGTACCCCTCGTACCTTTTACACCTAACGCGGTTCAGCAGCTCTTCCACTCTGAGCTCCTCCACAGCCTTCAGGAATTCTTCTCTGTCTACCTGTTTTTTGAAACCAATCATTAACTCAGCATCGCTCAAAGTTATCCATGCTTCCTCTTTTCCCCTGTCATTCTCTCCAAGCCTCTCAGCGTCTTCATCAGACGGGTGCACCTGAATGCTCAGCTTCTCTCCTGCATCTATAAACTTCACGAGCAGGGGCTGATAGCCACCGGAAACTTCCTCGAATATCCTGTCCATCTCGACTCTCTTACCCCTGTACTCAACAATGGAGGGTCTTCTGGGATGCGGAGATAGCTCCCAGGATTCTCCCACGCTGCCGACGACTCCCTTGAGCTTTGATAGCTGTTTCCCAGCCCACGGCTTTTCCACGACATTCTCCTCGACCTGAATCAAAAAGTGTTCCATACCAGTAACTGCACATTAAATTATTTAACCG
>JALVYA010000079.1 GCA_027038095.1 Archaeoglobaceae archaeon | reverse complement strand
GAAACTGAGATCAGGGCAGAAAAACCGGTGAAAATGCCCTGGAATGGGATATACCATCCTGACAGCAAAACCTGCTTCGAGAGCTACGAAGATTACGAGAAGTGGTATTTCAGAAACAGGGGAAGGTTCAGAAAGAAAGCCGGTTTGCTTTTCTACAGGGCGAGGTATCTGTTCAGAAACACGTCTCACGTGGATTTAATGATAAAGGAGCTGGAAAAAAGGAAAATCATGCCTGTACCGGTTTTCTGCCTGAGTTTCCCGGATAAAGAGGTGGGAATGCCGGGAGTTGAATACGCTATAGAGAAGTACTTTCTGCCGGCAAGGCCGGACGTGATCGTGTGGGGGCTTTACTTCAGAGTGAGCAGGAAAATCGAGCTTTTGAGGGAGCTGAATGCTCCCGTGCTGAACGCGATAGAGCTCTACGCAATGTCTCCGGAAGAGTGGGCTGAGAGTAACGGAATGAACCCCACTACTCTCTCAATGGCCGTTGCCATGCCGGAATTCGATGGAGCAATAAATCCAACCGTTTTTTCGGGAGAAATAAGGACGAAAGAGATACTGAAAGCAGTTCCAGTAGAGGAAAGAGTCAGAAGAATTGCAGAACAGGTTGAGAGGTGGATAAAACTCAGAGAGAAGGAGAACAAAGCAAAAAAGGTGGCAGTAATTCTTCACGGCTCGGCAACCGGAAATACTGAGGCAAATTCGGGAACTGCGCTGGGTCTGGACAGTTTTGAGAGCGTTGTTGAAATACTGAAGGCGATGAAGGAGAGAGGTTACGGGGTCGAAATACCGACCAGGGAAAAACTGGTGGAGGAGTTGAAGGCTGCGTGGAGGGGAAACTGGAGTGCCGGGAAGGGATGGATCGAAACGGGTACTGACTGGTATTACTCCCTACCGGAGAGTGTGAAAGCAGAGGTAACGGAAAAGTGGGGAGAACCGGAAATTTGCAGAATTCCCGGAGTGTGGCTGGGTAACGTCTTCGTTACCGTTCAGCCCCCGAGGTGCGAGGCTGGAGAAGAGCACAGGCTTATTCACGATCCCGTTTTACCTCCACCTCCCTGTTATCTGGCTTTCTACAGCTTTATTAACAGCTTTGACGCTGTGCTCCACGTAGGGAAGCACGGAAGCGTGGAGTGGCTTCCCGGAAAAAGTTGCGGACTCAGCGAAACGTGTTATCCGGACGTGTGCCTGAAAAGCATTCCAAACGCGTACGTATACATAGTGAACAACCCAGCTGAGGGCACTCAGGCAAAGAGGAGGGGCTATTCCACCATAATCGACCACCTGCCACCCGTGATGGAGAGCGCCGAACTCTACGAGGAGCTTGAAGAGGCAATAGAGGACTACTTCAGGGCGAAAGAGAGGGGGCTGAAAGAGCAGCTCTCCGTAACGAGGAACAGGATAGTTGAGCTTGCAAAAAAGCACAGGTTTCTGGAAGATGAAGCGGTTATACCGGATCAGTTCGACGATTTTGCAAGAGAGCTGCACTCCAAGGTTCAGAATTTTAACTGCTCTCTGTTCAACCTCGGCCTTCACACCCTCGGGGTCGTGAAAGATGCTGAGAAAATCGCTCTTTCAGCAGTCAGGCCAGAGCTCGAACTTGAAGCCGACGTGTCTGAGAGAAAGAAGGTCAGAAATGCCTTTTTAAAAACTCTCAAGCACGTCCTTCAGCTTTCAGGTCGTGTGGAAGATTTTAAGGAAGTCGAACAGATAGCCAGAGCAGAGCTGGAAAAAGCCGGTATCGCATTCAGCGAGGAAAAGGTGGAGAAATTCGTCAGGTGCATTCTGAGGGGAGTGGACGTTGTCGAAAGGCTGAAAAATACGAGAGAAATTGAAAACCTGCTGAAGTTCTTTGAAGGAGGCTTTGTCGAACCTGCACCATCGGGAGACATAACGAAAGGAAGAATTGAAGTAATTCCGACGGGATTTAACTTTTACTCGGTGGATCCAAAGTCGATTCCAACCAGAAGCGCGTGGGAAGTCGGGAAAAGGCTTGCTGACAGGCTCCTTAAAAAATACGAGGACGAGGAGGGCAGGCTCCCCGAGACCGTGGCGTTCATACAGTGGACGAGCGACCCCATGAACACGGACGGGGAGCAGATAGCTCAGATTCTGTACACTCTCGGTGTGGAGCCCGTGTGGGATGGTAGGAGGGTTTCGTCTCTGAAGGTGATACCACTGGAAGAGCTGGGGCGTCCGAGAATTGACGTCTTCCTGAGAATAAGTGGCCTGTTCAGGGACACTTTCATGAACCTCGTGGAGCTCGTGGACAAAGCCGTAGCAAAGGTAGCATCTCTTGACGAGCCGCTGGATATGAACTTTGTGAGGAAGCACACGCTTGAAGGGGTGAAACACAGGATATTCGGAGACATGCCCGGAGCTTACGGGGCAGGAGTCAACCATGCGGTAAACAGCTCGAACTGGGAGAGTAGAGATGATCTGGCGGAAGTTTTCGTCGAATGGGGTATGTACGCTTACGGTACTGACGTTTACGGAGAGGCTGACAGAGAAGGCATGGTAAAGGCGATGGAAAAAGTCGAAGTTGTCGTTAGGAACCACTACACTGACGAGTGGGACGTTTTTAGCGATGACTGCCCCTACGCATTTCAGGGAGGACTCGGTCTTGCCGTGGAGGCCGTCAGCGGGAGGAGACCCAGGCTCTACATATCCGATACGAGACCAAAGCCGGGAGAAAAGGAGAGAATCGTGGACGTTGAGGAGGAGGTCGAGAGGGTAGCGAGAGTAACGCTGCTCAACGACAGGTGGATAAAGGGGATGATGAAGCACGGTTACAAGGGTGCCGGAGACATGATGAAAAGGATCGTCAACATGTTCGGGTGGGAGGCTACTGCAGATGCGGTAAAAGACTGGATATTTGAGGAGGTCGCAAAAAAGTA
>JALVYA010000078.1 GCA_027038095.1 Archaeoglobaceae archaeon | reverse complement strand
GAGCGCTGAGGTACGATTTCGTCAGAATCGCTCCAGAAAAGCCGATGACTTTCGACTGGAGTAAAGCTCTCGACTTCGAAAGGCAGAGTGCCGCGTACATTCAGTACTCCCACGCGAGGGCGTGCAGCATTCTCAGAAAAGCGGTTAGGGAGGGCAAACCGGAACTGGAATTTCTCGAAGAGCTCTGCAACAGCGACGAGAGGAAAATCGTAATCCTGCTGTCCAAGTTTTCATGGGTCGTGGAGAAAGCTTTGAAAACACTCAGACCAAACGTTTTCGCTGACTACTTAATGGACGTGGCATCAGCTTTTAACGACTTTTACTCGAAGCATCCGGTGCTGAAGGCCGATTCTGAGCTCAGAATGCACAGACTCGCGCTGGTGGACGCGTGCAGAATAGTTCTGAGAAACGGACTTGAGCTGCTTGGAATTGAAGCAGTTGAGAGGATGTAACCTGATTTTTACTTTTTTGCTTAACTTTCTCTGCTGTAATACGGGTTAAAACGAAAACGACTGGCTCCAGACCTCATTAAATCACATTAAACCCAGACCTCTCCACCCTCGAAGACCTCTTTTTTCCAGATGGGCAGCTGACTTTTCATTCCTTCAACTGCATCGTTCAGAGCCTGCCACACGTCTTTTCTGCTCCTGCCCATAACCGCAACGTAAACTATGTCCTCTCCGGCAAAAACCCTGCCCGTTCTGTGGAAGATCTCCACGCCCTCAACTCCCGGGTAACTGAGGATTTTTTCCTTCAACTCTTTCAGTTTTCTGTCGTAAAGCTCTTCGTGTTTTTCGTACTCGAGGTAAATCACCTTTCTGTCTCCGTTGATTCTTTTTACGAAGCCGACAAAAAGGGCTATAGCTCCGCAAAATTTGCTGTTTTCCCGTCTTTTGAGCTTTTGAATGATCGATCGTGGAGTTTCCCATTCCATCCACCCTTCCTTTACCCTCGTTTTTAATTTCTCCACTTCCTCACTTCCGTCTCCTGCTACGAATACTTCCTCGTACCCGACATCGCACAGAACGTCCAGAACTCTGCTCAGTGGGAGTTTGAAAAACCCGCAGGGCGTTTCAAATCCACCATCTTTTTCTTCAACGACCGCTCCACGAGCTCCATCTCTTTTATCCGAGATATCTGAGAAGTAAACTCTCAAGTTTTCACCTCTCTTTGTTTTGCATTTTGTTCGTTGTTAATCTTTATCTTGTTAATCTTTCTTTATCAAACGAAAATGAAATAACAAGTTAACCGCTCCCCACAAAAAACGCAGACCTTCGCCCGTTAAACGAGCAAAACGATACTTGCCCACAACCTCAGTCGTTGCAATCCCCTCCGCCCCTAACTTTGTCCTGGTTGGATTTTCTATGAGGGTTCGGGGTGCCCAACATCCCGGCCCTGACCCCTCTTTAGCGAGATAACATATAAAGTTTAGGAGATGTTTCTCCGAGAAAGTAGTAATCCATTACGTTACATCAACGAAAAAGTCTAAACATGAAGATTAAAATTAAAATAGTTAAATAAAATAACCAAATCTACTTTCTCCCTACAGCTTCTACCTTCTTTCCAGCAGAACCAATATTTGCTCCTAACTCCTTATCTAATATTCTCAGATTCCTCTCTTATTACTCTTATAGTCTCGTCCTGTTTTTGTAACATTTTCCCTCCATAGGTAGCGATTTTAGCCAATTGCGTAGCGGTTAGGTAGCGGTAGTACGATTTTGTCTTCATTACGTACCCATTGTATTCCTCAACATCTACATCCTCGACCTCAGCATTTTCAGGCTTTTTCTTCTTCACCAACTCAACAAAGGCTTTAACTTTTTCATCTTCGTCTTCTACCAGCACTTCTACTGCCTGCTTCCCATCAACGTAAACATTATCAGCGAAAAATCTTTCAATCTCTAACGACTCAGCCATACCAAGCAGAAAAGGTCTATATCCAACATCGTGCACATTCCCCTTAATTAGCACCCGCACTTTCATACTCCTCTTACTTCTTTCATCAAGTTAAATATGTTTCATCATAACTTTATGATATAGTTATGATTAAATCAACTGCCAAGCATTTCTTTGAGCATCTCCTCAGGCGTGGTCTTCCTCGATCTTGCAATTCTGTCCAAGAGTTTTACGGTTCTGGTGGAGTACTGAACTGCCTTTTTCTGCCTGTAGGCAATCTCTTTCGGCAGGTACTTCTCGGCAATTTTTCTGAGTGCGTACTTTCTGACTATTTCTCCATTCTCCTTTCTGACCCTGTAATCTCCGGGAATTTTCATAACTGCTCTGATTATGTCCCACTGCAGATACGGTGTCATGAGGTTTATTCCTACCCTGTAGGCGAGTTTTGTATCCCTTTCGAGGTTGTTCACTCCGAGCATCTCCACGTCTCTTTTCAGAATCCAGAATAGCTCTTCCTTTCCGGCGTAATTCTCGTACTTTTTGTATCCGCCAAACAGCTCGTCCGCTCCCTGACCGAACATCATGCTGTCAAATCCGAGCTCTTTTGCTTTTTTCAGAGCCAGATAAACTGGAATGCCTATGGAAACGTGGAACGGACTTGCCTCCTCAACAGCGGTCACGACCTCAGGCAGTACACTTTCCACAGTCTTTTCGTCGAATTTGAGGACGTGCAGCTCTCTTCCAAGCTCCCTTGCAGCCCATTTTACGTGCTCCTCTTCCTTCTCGCTGGCAGTAACACTGATTAAGGGGACATCGTACATTGCCGCTAAAAGAGAGCTGTCCACTCCACCAGAGAAGGCTATGCAGTCTCCGGGCTTAAAACTACTGAGCTTTTTCTCGATGGCCTCCATCAGCTGTTCAACTTCTCCCTCGTCCTTTGCGGAGGGATCAGCTTCAAAAACGTCATCAAACGAGAATTTTTCAACGCTTATTTCTCCTTCGTAGCCAACCTTAACGACTTCTCCCGGGTTCACGGCTCTCGCATTCTTGACAAGCCTGCGAAAAGAGGAGAACTCGGTTTCCGAGTAGTAGAGGGGTTTTCCACCTATAACATCTCTTGAGAGCAAAACGTATTTTGTTTTAAAGGCAACTACGGAGTAAAATCCTTCAACCTCGAGGGGCATTCTGTCGCTCACTTCTGGCTCTTCAACCTCACTCGCATCGTAAAGCATATTCCGTTTCTGTTTGCACGGAAATTGAGCGTTAGCGATAATCCTTCTGGCCTCATCCTGAATGCACGCGTACAGCATGGTATTTCATGAACTTTTCGGAATAGAAGTACGTTGTGGTTACTGAATTCACGATTACGAATCACGAATTATGAATTCTGCGAATCCCTGCCACGTTATGCAGGCAAAGTATTAAATCCTCCCGGAATCAAGGATCGTGCATGAAAAAGAATGAGATGGATGGAATAACGGATAAACAAACTGGAAAAAGCGGTAAAATAACTGTAGCGCACACACCTGATGCCGATGACGCCTTCATGTTCTACGCGATGACTGCTGGAAAAATAGAAATGCCATTCGAGGTTGAGCACGTAATAAAGGATATAGAAACTCTGAACAGGATGGCTTTTGAAAACCAGCTTGACGTTACGGCCATATCCGTGCACGCTTACGCCTACCTAAGCGATAACTACAGGATCCTGTCTGCTGGAGCGAGCGTTGGAGATGGCTACGGGCCTGTGGTCGTTGCTGAAAACGAAAGAGAGAACCTGGGCAGAGTGGCGGTTCCGGGAAAATTGACCACTGCCTTTCTGCTCCTCATGTTAGCCTGCGATGACCTTGGAGTTGAGTTCGAACCCGTGGAAATAAGATTCGATGAGATAATTCCCGCCGTAAAAGAGGGGAAAGTGGATTCGGGCTTGTTGATCCATGAAGGACAGATTACCTACGCAGATCACGGACTTGTAAAGCTGATAGACCTGTGGGAGTGGTGGAACGAGAAGACGTCTTTACCCCTGCCCCTCGGCGTGAACGCCATAAACAGGAGGTTTGACGAGGAAACTCAGAGAGCTTTTCTGAAAGCGATGAGGGAAAGCATAAGGTACGCTCTCGAGCATTCTGAGGAAGCTGTAAGCTACGCTCTGAAGTTTTCGAGGGGTTTGAGTGAGGAATTAACTGAAAAATTCGCTAAAATGTACGTTAACGAGTACACGTACGAAATGCCGGAGAGCGTCGTTGAAGCAATAAACACTCTTTTTGACATGGCTGAGGAAAAGGGTATTTTGAAAAAACCGGTTGTTGATGTGTTGTTTCTGTAGTGCTCTGAGTTTATCGTTTTATTTTATTTTTTATCCTCTTATTCACTGTTTTAGCTGAAAAATATTTTAATTGAAAATTTAAATCAAACTATAAAATAAAGGTAGCCAGAGAATCGTGCAATTTGACGATTAACTTTATATAACGTGCCTGAATAGAGGATAAGTGAAGGTAAAAAGCGGGGTGGGGTAGCCAGGTAATCCCGGCGGGCTCATAACCCGCAGATCCGTGGTTCAAATCCACGCCCCGCTATATCCCTCAAAACACCTGCACCCTGCCCTCGTTTTTAAGTTATTTCAGTGCGCAAGATCAGTGGTTTCCATGAAAAAAGTCAGGTGCAGGAGCTGTGGTAGTGAGCTCGACTTTCCAACCCAGTACTGTCTTTCGTGTGGGGAAAGAAATGTGGATCTGTGTCTCGTTTACATGGGCGAAAAACTGTACCTGCTGTTTTTTGCCGTTAGAAGTGACGTTCCGGACATTTTAGTGGATATGGAATCCTTCAGGCTGTACCCCGAACGGGAATCGCTGAGGAACACGTTTGAGCTCGTGTCTGAACGAATTCACTGGAGGAGAGCGGATAAAGTCGTCGTCGCTGGAGTGGATAGCTTCAGGGCAGAGCTGTGCGCCGAACTGATTTCAAAGTACAGGCTTTCGGAGTTTAAAGTGCAGAAAGCGGGAGCTGTGGAGTTTGACAGGATCGTAAAGAGCATTAAGGATTCGCTGAAGGTGGAGAAAAGTCTGAGGAAAGTAGACCTTCGACCGGACGAGAAGATTGGAGGTGCCCACACGACAGTTATCGGGGGCAGGGAAGGTCACAGGTTGCTTCAGGAAATTGCTAAGTGCAGTTACGTAAAGAAAATAGTTCCCGGGGTTATAGAGGGCAGAGGTGCTTCGAGCGGAGGGGGTGTCAGGCTAAAGCTTACGAGGAGCGACGACAGGGGGAACATAAGGGCAATTCTCATTGACGGCACAAGCGTGCAGAACGTGCTCGTAATAACAACAGCCTCCAGCAGGGAAGAGGGAGAGTTCGTCAGACTTCTGCTTCTGGAGCATTTGAAGGCTAAATGAGTTTTTAAGTGATTCTCGTTAAGTCCCATCGCTCGAAAAACCTACTCGAAATCTTAATATTGCCTTCAGCAACTCCTCCGTCTGTTCTCCGTTCACGATTACGGGGTGGTAAACTTGAGTGATCTGAATGAAGGGAATGAAAAGGGTTCGAAAAAGTCCAGGCAGGTGGAAAAGTTACCTCCAAAGAAAAACTTTTCAGAGTGGTATCACGAGCTGATTCAGAGAGCAGAAATAATGGACGTTAGGTATCCCGTCAAGGGGCTTTACGTATGGTATCCGTTCGGTTTCAGAATTCGAAAGAGCGTTTATGGAATTCTCAGGGAGATCATGGACAGAGAGCACGAGGAGGTTTACTTTCCCGCACTGATACCTGAAACCGAGTTAGGAAAAGAAGGTGAGCACATAAAGGGGTTTGAAAACGAGGTTTACTGGGTAACTCACGGAGGAAAGGATGAGCTTGACGTGAAACTCGCTCTCAGGCCGACGAGCGAGACAGCGATGTATCCGATGTTCAGACTGTGGATAAGGAGCCACGCAGATTTGCCGTTAAGGGTATATCAGGTCGTGAACACGTTCAGGTACGAGACAAAACACACCAGACCGCTGATAAGACTCAGAGAAATAACTTCGTTTAAGGAGGCTCACACAATACACGCAACTTTTGAAGACGCTGAAGAACAGGTCAGGAAAGCTGTGGCGTATTACAGAGAATTTTACGACAGGCTGGCGATTCCTTACCTGATATGCAAAAGACCCGAATGGGATAAGTTCCCCGGAGCCGTGTACACGATTGCCTTTGACACGGTAATGCCGGATGGAAAGACATTGCAGATCGGGACTGTTCACAACCTTGGCGACAACTTCGCCAGAACTTTTGACATAACCTACGAGACGCCTGACGGTGAGCACAGCTTTGCCTACCAGACGTGCTACGGCATATCGGAAAGGTGCATAGCTGCTCTCATATCCGTTCACGGCGACGATCTCGGGCTGGTTTTACCGTTTGAAGTCTCTCCCGTGCAGGTAGTCGTTATACCGGTGCTCTACAAGGGCAGGGAAGGCGAGGTGCTGAGAGTTGCGAGAGAGATTGGAGAGGAACTGAAGAAGTACAGGGTCGTTGTAGATGAAAGCGAGGAGAGACCGGGGGCTAAATACTACAGGTGGGAGCTTAGGGGAGCGGCAGTCAGAATAGAGGTGGGACCGAGAGAAGTCGAGGAGGGAACGGCTGTCGTCTCTTTCAGAGATGAAAAGAGGAAGTTTAAGGTGGAGAAAGAGAAAATTCCGGAGATGATCGAGCAGTGGGGAGAAGAGATGAGAGAGAGACTCTACATCAGGGCTCTGAACAGCATGAAGGAAAAAATAGTGCTGTGCGAGAGCCTCGATGAAGTGGAAAGCCACGTCAGGAACGGTGTTGTTTTCACATACCTCTGCGATTCCGAGAGGTGCGGTGAAAGGCTGGATGAGTTTGGCAGCGTGCTTGGAGAGGTAATTGAGTCTCCTGTAAGCTTTGAAGGCGAGGGTAGGTGCGTTGTCTGCGGTAAAGAGGGTAAACTGAACGCTGTGGCGAGGACTTACTGATGTGCTGAAGTTGTGAAAACGCCAAACTTCGGAGGGCAAAGTTTAAATGCTCTATCTTTTATCTCACTTCTGTTCCGGCAGGGTTCGGTGTGCCGCCGTAGCTTAGCTGGTAGAGCGTCGGCCTGTTAAGCCGATGGTCGCAGGTTCGAATCCTGCCGGCGGCGCTTTTATTTCTGCAATGTGCACATTTTGCACAACACTTTTTATTTGCCTGCTTGATGTACGTACTCGCTGGTATTACTGAGATTAACCAGAAACAGCGTAACAGTTCAAAAACCTGCAGATGGGGATTCAAAAATGCTGAAAAGAGATAAGAAAATAGAGAAAGAACTTGCAATGTCGAGAATTGAGAAACTCCTGAAACTGGCGGAAAACGTGAAATTTGAAGACTACGAGCTTGCAAGAAGGTATGTGGAACTTTCGAGAAGAATAGCTTCAAAATACAGAGTAAGAATACCCAGAGAGCTTAGAAACTTTTGCAAGAAGTGTTTTTATCCGTACAGACACGATAAAATCAGGGTCAGGGTTAAAAAAGACAGAGTGATTATTACATGCCTTAACTGCGGTTACATCAGGAGGATACCACTTAAACCGAAGACATCTGTTAAACCAGAAGCCAGATGAAATGTGATACGCCGGGGGTGGGATTCGAACCCACGCGGGCGAAGCCCATCGGTTTAGCAGACCGACGCCTTACCACTCGGCAACCCCGGCTCCACCCGATACCTGATTTAATTAACAGTGTAACTACTTTTAAACGTTTTGCCTAAAGAGGGCAATTCAAACATCGAATTCAGCGTTCTGTCAGTTACTGTCTGTTACTAAATTTATTTTCTGTATCACTAATAAAATTTATCGCAAAATTATCGCAGATTTAAAGCATAAAACACGTGCTAAAGCGCACCTATTTTTGCCGCCAGCTTTGAGAGTACTTCCTTTCTCTTTGCCGGAACGAACTTGATGGAACCAACTACCAAATGTCCTCCTCCTTCCACACCCCCATCCGGTATCTCCTCCTGCAGCTCTCTGACGAACTTCGGTATGTCCAGTTCAACCCCTTCGCTCCTGATTACCGCAAAGTCAGGACCATAACCTATCGTGACTATTTTGCTGTAGTCCTTTTTCAGCCTGTCGTGCACCTCTCCCGTGAGCTTTCCGGGGGGTGGAAAGGTAAACCTTCTTGTGTAGTTTTCAATGTCCAGAGCGGCTAAAGCGACACCATTCGAAAGCTGCTGAACTTTTAAGCCACTCATAGCCGTTTTTAGCTGTGCTTCTATCGCCTCCTTGGCGTAACTCGATAGCATCTCTATCAGTTTCTTCTGCCTGTCCTTCCTACCAAATCCGAGAATTTCGTGTATTATTCCGCTCGCAGACCTGAACCTCAGGTAAAATCCCTCAAACTCCAGAGCCAGACTCGCATCGTAAAGTTCCTCTTTGCTGTAACCGCTGAGCTCCACGTACTTCAGAACTTCACCTTCACTTCTGTCTCCAACCACTGAAACACCGGCGAGGAATTCCAGTCCTTCAACGTCTGGGTTCACCATTCTTGCTATTTCAACGCACAGAACCCCCGCTGTGTAGTTGCTGTCTCCTCCAGCCTTGTAAGGGTTAACGTGGTAGAGGAGGTAGCTGTCAACTTCCTCGTCCGGAAAGTGGTGATCGACAGTTATAACGTCCGCTCCAAAGGTCAGAAACTGTCTTATGGCTGGAATGTCTTCGCAACCCGACCCGTTATCTGCGAGAACGACGAGAGGTATTTTGTCTCCGTGCTTTTCCATGTCTTCCAAAGCCTCGTCCAGATCTTTAACGACATCTTCAAGTTCGTAAAATGGTGCCCTCGAAACTTTTCTCTTAACCAAGTAGTATTTGGCTTCGGGATCCGGGTGCACCTTTTCCACCAGATCCACCAAAGCCACTTCCAGTGCCACTCCACTGCAAACGCCATCAGCGTCCCAGTGGTGCCTTATTATTACGGGTCTCGACTCAAAAACAGCTCTCCTTAACTCTTTTGCAACGTTCATCATCTCTTCTTTCAGTCTTTCGAGCACCTCGCTTTCTATCAGGAAGCCCCGAAAGATGGGTTCACTTTTTCTCTCAAGCTCTCTTTCTATCGACCTCTGTATTTCGTAAGCCTCTTTTCCCAGAAGTCTTTCCATCTCCAGCACTTCTAACTGCGGTTTTGCGTCTCTCCTCCTGACAATGCCCACGGCCTTTACAACGTCGTCGACCTTGATTTCGGGATATGCTCTATCGCCCCCTTCAAACGCAACTGCGTTTATGGCTCCGCTCTCGTCAATCACTGTAAAAACCGTAGGGCCTGCAGTTTGCTTTATGTGCGTTACCTTTCCTCTGATTTCCACCAGCTTTCCCGCGTAATCGCCGGATTCGCAGATTTTTATTAACGGAGCTTCCTTGGAAACCTCGACAACGGCGTAGTCGTTCATCGGCATCAGTACGAGGTCAATTTCCCCTGTAGGCCTTATGTTGGACACCTTTACGAGCACGTCTTCGTTCTCACTCAGCTTTACGTTTCCAAGGTTTTTTCTGTGAATTAATCCCCTGAGCCTCTTGTTCAGGTTTACGAAAACTCCTATGTCGGTAACACCGGAGACTTTTCCCACGTACACTCTGTTCAACCTTACGTCCTCAATTCCGCAGCTATTCCTGAGCTGGTACGCATGGGGTTTTCTCCTGCATTTCGGGCATAAATCAGCGTCACCCTTTATTTTTGCACCACACAGCCTGCAGGTGTTTACCTTTCCACTGCCCTCGCATTCCGGGCAGATTCTGGTGATTTTTACCTTTCCGCTTCCCCTGCAAACCCCACAGATGCCTCTGGCAAACATAGATATCTGTTCGTCACTCAGTTCTGCGGTTAGCTTGGGATCGAAACTCTTAGCTTTCCCGCTACCTTTGCAGTTCGGGCACGTTTCTTCGACTTCTATGTAGCCTCTGCCACCACACTTTTCGCACTTCATTGAACTTCAGGTTTTAAGAAGGCAATATAACGGTAGCGGGCAGGAAAACTGAAAAGATTTACAGAATTTACGGAGCAAACTGGAGAATGGAGAGGTTATCGATGGTGGCAGATAACTGTGTACGAATCAGCAATACTCAGAAATGAAAAACCAAAACTGGCAACGGCAGCGAAAGAGATATATACTCTCTAGGGTTTGCCTTTATTCAGGCTATCAAAGCTCCGGTGGTGTAGCCCGGCCAATCATACGGGACTCTCGATCCCGTGACCCGGGTTCAAATCCCGGCCGGAGCATATTCTTATTTTATTTTCCAAGATTTTTTATCTACTTTATCTGGAGAGTATCAAGATAAACACCCCCAGTAGTTATAGAATGCTACAAAACTCTCCAACTAGCTCTGCACTCAAAAGAACTGTTAAAAGGAATCGATTCTGGAATCTCTCTGTTCTTTCCTTAAACCCAGAAAAGAATGCCTCTACAGCATTCACCAAAGGTTTCATGCCTGTACTTTACCGAGTCTCTGTAGAGCCCATCTATACCAGAATCCCCTGTCAACAACCACTTCTGGCTTATTTTCACAATATTTTAGAGCCTCTTTCAAGAAAACGTAGGCTTCAAAGCTTCCTCTTCCTTCAGAAGCCCATACAGCAAGACATTCCTTCGAATCAATCTATTGCAGCCCATACAAAGATTAACCTTTTCTCCAGCCTAATTGGTTTCGTCTATTGCAATAAGCCTTCTCTTCCTTTTTTCGGGTTTCTTTAAAACCTTCTTAATCCTATGGTAGTATATTCTCACAGATTCATGACTTATCCCCTCAAAGAGGGATAAGAATTCACTCGTCCTCCTCAAAGAAAGTCCAAAAAAGTATAACGGTCCAGCTAATACCTTTAATTCCACGTCTTTCTCATTCCTTCAAAGTTTGTAGATTTAACGCAGTCCACTAATTGCCTTAGTGTGGATTGCATATCTTTTATTTAGTTTATTTATTTTTTGTTGCTATTCTTGACACCCTCATGACCAAGTGATAATCCTAGCAAATTTACCTTAAAGACTGAATATACAGAAAGATAATTAGAACTAATAAAAGATAAAATCAGAAATGATGAAATATTTTTTAGGAGTTTCCTGAAACTCGGAAAAAGAATAATTATTGAAGAATTAAAAATATTATCTAAAGATTTTTAGATAACTCATTTAGGATATGATATGGATGCGTTCCAATAATCCATAAACCAGCATTAAATTTAACAGAATCCTCAACAGACCTACAAATGTTTGCTATTTTCCTTTTTAATTCTTTGTCATTCTCGTCTTTTATTCCAAACAAAACCTCTAATCCTTTTCTTACCCAAGTATCTATCGGTTGCAAATACACGGCATCCTCTTTTTTATTTATTTTCAGTTCAAAGAGAAGGACTAAATCCCTTAAAAAGAATGAAGAAGTCTTCTGTCCTATTCCTTTAATGTCGTTTAATTCATTGTAAAGTTCTTTGATATGTCCATTTTGTATCTTTTCAATAGAGTATATAACTATGTTTTCATCTTTAAATTTTTTTAAAGTTTCTGTAACTAATTCTATATCTCTATATCTAATTTTTCCTTTGTTCCCTTTTATTTCTTTTAATTTATCTTCACATATCTTTTCATCTATCTTACCAAACCTTTGCAAACAGTCTTCTAAAATTTCTTTAACGTAACTATATACTTTTTCTGATAGTTCATCACGCCTTCCTTGGAAAAGAACCCTGCTAAAAAAGAACTTTAATGCCTCCAATTTATTCTTTTTCAGTTCATTAACGTTAATAGATAGCCTTTCTCTTAAAAAATTCTTATCAAGAAATTTCTTTCTATATATTTCGCCAGATTTAAGGACTATATAATACACTCCATTACTATTCATGCCATTATATTATTTGTTTGGTTATTTAAACTTAACTAAATAATCCGAGCAACTTGTAAATAACCTTGAATACCACTCATCACCCTGTTTAACTTTACCAAATTTTATCATTAATTCTTCAATTCTTCTCGATTTCATCAATACTTATCCTTTTAGCAAATCTCCAAGATTCGGAATCCAAAGCCAAGTATTTTTTAGATTTATTCCGTGTTCGATTAACTTCCTGTCGTTAATCCAGATGAAGTCTTTCGGGATTTTGTCCCCGTTCAGCAACAGCTATTTTTAAGGGAAACATAAAAGATTATTAATGTAATTCAGGAATAGTAAGTAAAATATATTCTACCTGACAAACAGTC
>JALVYA010000077.1 GCA_027038095.1 Archaeoglobaceae archaeon | reverse complement strand
GCTCTCAACTTTGCGTCGGAAACGTCAATTAACCTGTTGTTTACTGCTATCAGTACTTTACAAGAATCAGGTATTTTCAGAGCTTTTACCACATCTCCCACGGTTCTGGCTTCGAGTTCGATCTCCTTTTTCCCGAGCTCTTCCCTCAATCTGGCAAACAGCCTTACCCTTACTCTGGCCATTGTTTGCCCCCGGCTTCCGGCTTTTAACTGAACGACTGAACGTATAGTATGCACTGAATGCAGACTCAAATATACCTTTTCTTCACGACGAAAAAGCCCGCAATGATGTTGAGGTAGTACGTTATAAATCTCCAGAGAGCAGTCAGAATCCCTATTATGTGCTGCGGCACGAAGTTCGAGTAGAGGTAACTCATTCCGAATTCAGCAATTCCACTCGCCCCGGGGGTTAGCGGTATCAGAGATATCACGATCAGGAGTAGCTGAGCCGTTATCGAGTAGAGGAAGTAAGGTTTACACCCAAAGGCAGCCAGTATCGCTGACGGTATTAGGAATTCGGGCATCCATATGAGAACGGTTATGCAGATGGATATCAGGGCACATCTGGAATTTCTGGCCAGAATTGAGAGAGCGTTTCTAAAACCCAGTATCTCTTTCTTCAATTTCTCCGCAAGACCTTCGCTCCTTTTTTTGCTGAACCTCGCAACTATTTTTTCGAGTTTAAGTGAAAGCGTGTCGATTCTCTCCGGTTTCTTCAGCAGAATCCAGAGAAAGACCAGAAAGAGGAAAAGTGAAAACGCAAACAGACCGCCAACCTCCATTCCAAGTTTCATTGAAAAACCGGTAAATATGACGAAAATCGGGAGGGCTATAGAGAAGAATATGGCGTCGAGAATTCTTTCAACGAGCACGACTGCCGTCGACTCTCCAGCACCGACTCCAGCATCGTAAAGCATCTTAACTCTCAAAGGCTCCCCACCAGCAGAGGATGGAGTTATCGCCGCCAAAAACCCGCTTGCGAGCGTAATTTCAAAAGCGTAACTGAGAGGGATGTTTTTTCCAACGTAAAGCGTGAGGTATTTTATTCTTACAGCCCAGAAAAACCAGAACAGAAACTGGAGAAAGAACGCCACGGCGAGGATGTAAACGTTCGCTTTGAGTATTGCCTTCCACGTAACCTTGGTTTCTGTAAAGTGAAAGATGATTACGAGAGCAGCAGCACTTATGAGAATGCCGAGCAAACCTTTTTTTCTGAGAGATTTTTTATCGATTCTTTCTGTTTCCTGCTCCGGCACACGCACCACCTTACGCATCACTTTACGCTAAACGACTCTCTTAGCAGCGCTCCATTCAACACCTCTTTTTCTGATGAAGTTTATGAGGGCTGAGATCGCTGAGGCCTGAAGAACCAGTGAGTGAACTGCAAGTCCCGGAACGGCAATTAGCTTTTTAACGTTTCTGAATCTTGCGAGGATAAGAACTGGCGAAATTATCAGAAAGGGAAGCATTAAAACGGGCAGATACGTCAGGGTAAGAGCCGCGTACCAAGAATACCTGAATTTCCTATTTTTACACTTGCTCACGAGCTTTCTGTACCTCCAGAGCTGCAGCCCACCGTAGTACCACCTCTTTCTTTGATTGTAAAGCTCTCTCCAGCTCAGAGGTGATTGTTCGTAAACGCACGAACTTTCGCAGTACCGGGCTTTATAGCCGAGAGCGTGCATTCTCGTGGAAAAGTCCGCATCCTCCGTGATCACGTCTTCGTTCAGCCTGTACATGTACAGGTACTTCGCCCTGAGGACGCCGATTAAGCCGTTGAACTGTTTGTATCCGTTTTTCTTTATCAGGTAGTTCAGCAGGTGGTACTCCACCTCGACAGTCTTGCTGACGAGGTTTACGGCGTTCGAAATTCTTCGAGGAGAGGAGGAGATGTAAACTTCCTCGTCCTCAAGCATCTTCAGGTTTTCCACCACGAAGTTTCTTTCAGGTCTGCTGTCAACGTCAAATATGGCGACGAAGTCGGGATTGAAACTCTTCAGGTAATCCATGGCGTCGTTTATTGCTCCAGCCCTTTTACCTCTAGTATTCTCCCTTTCCAGAACATCAACTCCGAGTTTTCGAAGTTTCTCCGTTCTGACGTCTTTCCCTCTGCGTTTATCGACCACATAGAGTATTTTCACTTCACAGTCTCCGTAGTCCAGACTCTTCAGACATTCAGCAGACTGAACGAGTATCTCCTCAGGCTCAAACGGTGCCACGGGTACTACGACCGCCAGCTTCGACTTCAACTGACCACCTCTGAATAAACTTTCTCCAGCTTTTTCACCACCACGTCCCAGCTGTACCTTTCCTCCACGACCTTTCTGCCTCTCCTCCCGAGTTTTCTGACGAGCGAGTCGTTCTCTAAAAGCTCGAGTATTAGCTCCGAGAGCTCTTCATCGTTCTCAAAGACGAATCCGGCTTTTGATGCTATTTCTCCAACTCCCGGCACTTTTGCCCCTATTACCGGAGTGCAGCACGCCATGGCTTCAAGCAAAACGATTCCAAAAGCCTCTAACCTTGAAAAAGACGGAAGTACGAGGACTTTTGCTCTTCTCATTCTTTCCACAACCTCTTTTCTCCTGAGTTTTCCCGTAAACCTCGCATTAACGCCAAGCTTCTTACACATCTCCTCAAAAACATCTCTGTCCTCTCCCTCTCCCACAACAGTTAGTACAGCTTCCTCTTCAGCCTGAACGGCTTTCATCGCCCTTATCAGGTGTGCCAGACCTTTATATTCCACGAGCCTGCCAACGTATAAAACTTCGTTCTCTTTCCTGCCGTCTTTTGAAGGTGTAAACACAGAGGTATCGACGGCGTTTGGTATTATTTCAAGCTTTTCCTGAATTGAGGAGAGAACCGGCGAAGTTTCGGCGTAGCTCCTTGTGGTTGCTATCACAGCATCTGCTCTC
>JALVYA010000076.1 GCA_027038095.1 Archaeoglobaceae archaeon | reverse complement strand
AAGTACAGCAATGTCGAGTTTGAAGTTGACGACTACGCGTGGAACACACTCATGACAAAAATAGGATGCATAGTAGATTACTACGGAACGATATACAAGCTGTTTTCAATTGTAAAACAGGAAAATACTCAGCAAACGTAAGAAAGCACTTTAGTTGATTTCTGAACAGCTGTTTTTTGTCAGACAATATCCGGCAGAGTGGTATCTGGTAGAAAGGTCTAAATACTATTTCCATTATAACAATCATTGTAATGACAAAGAAATGTAAGGGTGTATCTCCCGTAATTGGAATGGTACTGCTCTTCGCAACGTTTATGCTCCTGCTCAGTGTGCTTCAGGTTCAGTTAGTCCCCTCACTCTGCAAGTCTCAGGAGGCCAGAAATGCTGCCGTAACGGAGAAAACCTTAGAAACGCTGGCAAACGAGCTTTCAAAGGGTAAAACTGCTTCTGCTGCACTGGATACTGTCCACTACACGAAATACCCATTTCTGCTTTTTCCACCGGCACCGCCTTTAGTTATCAGACTGGAAAGGTACAACATATCCGTCGACTACAACGTTACCCTGCCAAACGGCACAACGGTACATAAAAAGTTTAACGTTACAAGTATGAGGCTAATCATTGAGAACAGGTACTTCTACTATCCCGCTACCGAATACATCTACGAAAGCTCAGCCCTATTCAAGGTTCAGGACAACAGAACCCTCAGCATCGTTCCACCTGTAATGAACAATGAAAGCGTAAAGCTAGTAATCGTAAACGGCAGAGCCATGTCGTTAGCGGTCAATTCTCCTCTATCTATCAACTTCGTCCCCACAGCAACCGGAACCTTTTATGCGAGAAACATAACAATATCATTCCACAGCCTGTGCCCGGAGGGGTGGAAAAATTACGGTGAAGTAAGGGGAGATACGGTAACTGTTAGAGGAGAGAATGTGCGGGTTTACGTTTACGAGTATTCCGAAAACACGGGTTCTCAGCCACCACAGGTTAAGTCTTCACAGAATTTCACGCTCATACCCATGGGAGATAGCAGCTACACCCTGCTACCAAACGAGAGCATACCCCTGTCCGTGAAGGCCGTAGAGCCGAATCTGTTTACAGCAGTTCCGGGAGTTAGAATCAACGTTTCTGTTGCCGGGAGTGGAAAGCTTTCGAAAACTAACCTCACTACAGACCTGAACGGCGTGGCAACAACCACGTTTACTGCTGAAAGAACTGGAACGAGTGAGGTCATATTCAATGCGTCGGGAAGGAGGGTCGTTTACACAATTACGGTTGAGCAGGAGCCCGGATTCTACAGAACTTACTGGCTCAACAAAGCAGAATACAGCGGTAAAACTATAAGTTCAACCGTAGTACTTTACGCTAAGGTTACAAAAAACGGAGAGCCCGTTGCAAACACGCTGGTTTACTTCGGTGTTAACAACTCGAGTGTTGTGACGCTGGCCGAGCCTGTTACATGGATGTGGGGACAAGTTCTAGAACCTCAGTACTACAACTACACAAACAGCAACGGTATAACATCTGTCTACGTTGTGCCTCAGGAAAACGGAAGCGTAACGGTTTACTGCTACAGCGGCGGTTCAGGAGATGAGATATCCTTCAGTGTAAAGCTGTAACTGGATAGATATAATTTCATAATTTTTAATTAAAAACAGCTAAAAAGTGTTTAAAGCGTTTGAAATGTGGGGTCATCAGAGAATAGCTGAATCAAAAAAATTTATATAGTGGCCTATATAATTAGGCTCAAGTAAATTCGCCCTCAGAGGGGAAAGGAAATGGTCAGAGAACTGTCTGAAAAAGAACAGCGTATAGTTTCTCTTCTGGTCGAAGCAGGATTAAACAGGAACATAGCAAAAATTGTTGTCTTCCTCTCGAGGGCGGGAGAGGCCGTTTCAAGAGACATAGAACGGGCTGCAAACCTCAGACAGCCGGAAGTTAGCTTAGCGATGAAAGATTTACGGTCATGGGGATGGATAAAGGAGAGAGAACTGAAGAAAAAAGGTAAGGGCAGACCCCTCAAGAGCTACAAGCTTACAATTGACCTGAAGGACATAGTTGCTGAACTCGTCGAGAAGAAGAGGAAGGAAGTGGAGAGAACTGTAAAACATCTCGACGAACTCGAAGAGCTCGTTGGTTTAAGAGTCTGAATGCAAGCAAACCTGAATGGTAAGTAAACAACAGCAATGATGTCCGTAGGGTTTGGAACGCAGTACCGTTTCTGCCATTTTACGTTCCCGTTACGCAGTAATCTTGGGTCGTTTTTCAGCGTTGTTTTTCCTTACAGTTCTTTTTCCACACAGTTTTCCACACTCAGCACCGCTGTCAGAGTTCAGACACGAAGGTTTTGTAAACACGTTGAAAGAAGTATGGATGCAATAATTAATGCAATAAAGTGAAGCAATTACCATTTTTATCCTTCGTCCGGTAAACGGGATGCGCAACAGAGGCGTAACCTATATAACGAATGCGGAAAACGAAAATCAGGGTGATGGCGTCCACCCCCCAAAATAGGCTTTAAAGCCTGATGACGCCTGTTCTCTAACCTTTGAAAAAGGGGGTGAGAGCGTCTTAGCCGAAGTTATTGATGCCGAATCTTTGAAGAGGTATGTGCTCTCGAGAAGAGCAGAAGACGGGGGCTTTGCTTTTTGCTACCCCCTGCCTTCGTCTCTTCCAGAAACGTACTATGCCGTTTTCATACTGAATTCGCTGAACGAGAAAATTCCTGAAAAAGAGAAGCTCGTTGATTACCTGCACTCTTCGTTAAAAATGAACCCGCACTCCGTCTACTTCGTCCTGAATACTCTGAACCTGCTTGGAGAGGAATTGCCGGATGTCGAGGAGTTTGCTGTCGAAAGGCTGAACAGGGCAATGAGCAGAGTGAAAAAGGTTGAAGTCAGAGACATTCACGAGC
>JALVYA010000075.1 GCA_027038095.1 Archaeoglobaceae archaeon | reverse complement strand
AAAGGTGTTGTAATAGGTTCTGCCATTTACACGGGAAAACTCGATTTCGAAGAACTGATAAAAACATTTTGTTAAAATCGTTAAATATAAATTTACATTTTTAAACAAACTACGTTAAACAAACTACGCTCTCTGAATTTTCGCATGAGAACCTATTATTGAACCGCTCAGGTGCAGCCTTCTTATCTCACATTCGTCGTCTATTAAACTCCTCCATATCGTCGTGTTCCTGAGTATTACGTTTCTGAAAAGTATGCTTTCACAGACGTCAGAGTTTTCTATCAGGCATCCCTCCCCCACACACGCGTAAGGACCGATCATCGACCTGCCGACTATCTTAACGTTGTCCTCTATACACACGGGCTCTATAATCTTGGAGTACCTGTCCACTTCCACATCCCCCACATAGTTTTCCATGAACATTTTCAGAGCCTCTATGTACGAATCGGGGCTTCCTATGTCGTACCACATGCCCTCGGAGAAAGAGAAACCGTATAGTTCGTCTCTCTCGCACAGCCACGCCATGAAATTCCCTATGTTGTCCGCTTCTCTTGACTCTGAGACGTACTCTTTAAGCAAATCGGCAACATAAGGCGGAAAAGCGTAAATACCGATTCCCACGAGAGTTGATGGAGGGTTGTCGGGCTTTTCGAGGAACTTGACTATCCTGTCTTCGCTGAGTTCTGCGACCCCGTACCTCTTCGCGAGCTCGTAATCTCCCACGTCGTAAAGACATGTGCACGGCTTTAACCTGCTCTCGTAGTAGGAAACGAATTCAGAGATATCGAACGAAAAGAGGTTGTCTCCCGCAACGACGAGTACGTCATCGGATATTCCACTCAAAACCTGAGAGAGAGCTCTCACAGCTCCGAGCTTCTCCTCCTCTCTCGTGCTCTCTTCCACGATTACTTTAACGTCTTTCCCCCTGCCCCACCTGAGGAAGTCGTTTCCAAATCTCCTGTTCGTTGAAATTATAACATCGCCAAAATCTTTAACTTTTTCATAAATAATGTCTATTATTTTTCTTTTACCAACGGGTAAAAGCGGTTTTGCCTTCGTTTTTGTTATGGGCCACAGTCTCGTAGCGTAACCGCCAGCCATTATGACAACTTTCATAGAGTAACTACGGTTCGATGCTACTTAAGTCTTAATATTTTCGATTCAGATATTTCTTTTAGTCCCCCCATCGTTTTCGTCTTGCAAACTTCATGTCCTGTTATGCGTGAATTTGAACGAAGTGGGGTGGTATGTGCACAACGATTTGCGGTTTTACAGTACGATGAAGCAGCAAAACAGTTTCAGAGTACTGCGGATTTCAGATAAAAACTTATTCCGAGCCGGTAAAACTGTAAACATGGGTACGGATATCGGAGACATCCTCCAGAGGGAGAGCGTCGAGCTCGAATACTTTGCGGGAAAGAAGATTGCCGTTGACGCTCTGAACACGCTCTACCAGTTCATCTCGATAATAAGGCAGCCGGATGGCACTCCGCTTAAGGATTCTCAGGGTAGAATAACGTCTCACCTTTCCGGAATACTCTACAGAGTGTCAAACATGGTGGAAGCCGGAATTCGACCCGTTTTCGTCTTTGACGGTGAACCTCCCGAATTCAAAAAGGAGGAGCTTGAAGAGAGAAAGGAAAGAAGAGAGGAGGCGGAAAAGAAGTGGAAAGAAGCAATAGAAAAGGGTGAAGACGCAAAGAAGTACGCTCAGGCAGCGGCGAGAGTTGACGACTACATAATTGAATCTTCAGTAAAACTGCTCAGGCTGATGGGAATTCCTGTCGTTCAGGCTCCGAGCGAGGGTGAAGCTCAGGCAGCATACATGACGGCTAAGGGTGATACGGACTACACGGGGTCTCAGGATTACGACTCCCTGCTATTCGGAAGTCCAAGACTCGCAAGAAACCTTGCCATAACCGGAAAAAGAAAACTTCCGGGAAAAAACGTTTACGTGGAGGTAAAGCCAGAGGTAATACTGCTTGACGAGAATCTGAAAAGACTTGGCATATCCAGAGAACAGCTCGTTGACGTTGCTCTGCTCGTCGGAACGGATTACAACGAAGGTGTTAAGGGGGTGGGAGCGAAGAAAGCGCTTTCCGTTATAAAAAAGTGCGGAGACGTATTCAAAGCCCTGAAGCTTCTGAAAGCTGAAGTCGACGTTGAAAGGATAGCAAAAATCAGGGAGTTTTTCCTGAATCCGGTGGTTACCGACGAATACGATATAAAATTTGGAAAACCCGACGTGGACGGGATAATAGAATTTCTGTGCGAGGAGCACGACTTCAGCAGGGAAAGGGTTGAAAAAGCAGTCGAAAAGCTGAGTTCCGGAATTGAAGCCAGACAGATGACGCTGGAAGACTGGTTTTAACTTTTAATTGTTATTTTAATATAAGTAATGTGCAAAATGAAAAAATTAGAAAAACGGACAAATGGAATGGACAAAGTAGAAATAACGGCACAGCCGGCAGGTCTGTGAATGAGGTTCTGGATAGGTATTGACGACACGGATTCTGCGAAGGGCATGTGCACGACATACCTGTCTGTGGTTTTAATGGAGGAACTCGAAAAAAGCGGAATGAGGGTTGAGGGATTTCCCAGGCTGATAAGGCTCAATCCAACAGTACCCTTCAAAACGAGGGGTAACGGAGCGGTATCCTTTCTCGTAAACGGAGATCTGGAGGAGGCTTACGAAATAACGAAGTCGTGTATGGAAGAGTACTCCATGCTCGACGACGAGAAAACGAATCCCGGAGCTGTTTTCGTTGAAGCTGCGAGCAGGGCGATGGATTATTTACCCAGATTTGCAGAGAAGGTCATAAAGAGCGTCGTTTCGATAGACGAAGCTCTTTTTATTATCGGCAAGTACTTCATACCGCACATAAAGTTTAAACTCGGCAGAGGGCTGATTGGTGCTCTGG
>JALVYA010000074.1 GCA_027038095.1 Archaeoglobaceae archaeon | reverse complement strand
AGTGGGGCCGGTGGGATTTGAACCCACGACCTGCGGGTCTCTTCGGGTCAGCGCTCCAACGGGTCATCACCAATCAGCAGACCCGTTTGTCATCATCACCGCTGGAGCCCGCCGCGCTTCCTGGCTACGCCACGACCCCACGATACTGTTGTTTATGCTCAGATCATGAAATATAACTGTTGCGCTAAATATTTCGCTGCTGATATTTCACTCACGACTTCTGCTTTTCTGCCTCTCTTTAATCTTTTTTAGCTCTCTTTCACAGTACTCAAATATTTCCCTGCCCTCTTCTCTGCTCAGCTCTCCTGATGAGAGAAAAGAACCGATATAGGGATAAACCAAGTAGTCGAGTTCCCACTGCACCCTTTCGTAATCCGTGCCGTCCCTCTCGTAATCCGAAAACAACTTCTTTACGGCATCTATTATTTCCTCTTTTAAAGTTTTATTTAAATTCCTATTGTCATTTTTACCATCAGTTTTTTCGGCTTTTTCCACCATTCCCAGCACCCTGTTTGTTTGTATTGCTGTTTTTGTTATCTACTGCTTCATTATTTATAAATTTTTATATTGCCTTAACCCCATCCGGATTTACCTGAAACTGGGTTTCGGGACAGCCACAGCGCAGGCTGAAATTTCCAAAGTTTTATATATGTTGCTGGATTTTAAAACCTCGTATGCGAGTGTTTGCCAGAAGTCTCGCAAAGAAGACAGTACTCATGTCCGACGGTACGGTTGTTGGTGTTCTGTACAACATAACTGCAGACCTGAAAACGGGGCTTTTGCTCAACGTTGTCGTGAAACCGGCCAAGAACTCGAACATACCGGAGCTCGAAAAGAGAGACGGATTTTACATAATACCTTTCGATACAGTTAAGTCCGTTTCCGACTACATAGTCATAGACAGAAAGAAGATTCGAAGATGAGGGACTACATTTTTCCTCCGTTGCTGCTGCCGTTCTTTCTCCTGCTGGTTTTACTCCCTTTTCTCGCTGTATTCTTCGTACTTTCGGGTTCAGCCGTTTTCCAGCTCGTTTTTGACATGAACAAAACCCGGGCAATAACGGTTTTTGGTCTGGCAATAATTGGAAGTCTGATCAACATTCCCGTTTGCGAGCTGGAGGGAAAACCCGTTGAAAGGTACTACAGCTTCTTCGGGTACATATACGCGGTAAGAGAGAGGAGGAGAATTGTTGTTGCCGTTAACGTTGGCGGGTGTATAATACCCTCAATCCTTGCCGTAAAGTTAATTCCTGATCTTCCCCTGAAAGCCTGGTTGCTGTCTTTCATAATCTGCACGGCAGTAATTTACAGACAGGCCAGACCCATCAGAGGAGTTGGCATAGCCGTACCGATGTTCGTTCCACCGATAACAGCTGCGATAGCGAGTTACCTTTCTCTGAGCATTTTTGGCTACTCTCTGTGGCTTTTACCGAAAATGGCCTTCTCTACTGGTGTTCTATCGGCTCTTTTCGGTGCGGACATACTGCATTTAAAGGATCTGGACAAAATAGGGAGCGGTGTCGTGAGCATAGGTGGTGCGGGGACTTTTGACGGAATATTTCTTACGGGTCTGTTTGCAGTTGTATTTTCACTGCTTCTGATCTGAAGTGCTCCAAGCCTGAACTGGTAAAGTCATCGTAAAGGTCATCGTAAGCAGCAGTTACAGGTTAAAAAGAAATGTAAAGATTGCAACACGCTTTCAGACCCTCATCATTCGGGTTATGTACTTTGGAGGAATTTCTTCAGCGAGAGCTATGTGTTCGTTTGCCATAACTATTCTGATTCCATCCTGCATTGCCGATTTTGCGTCGACTTCGAGTATTATCGGGTCTTCTGTTCTGAACCTCGCAACCTCCTCACTCTTCTCTATTGTTGTGGAGAGGTGAACGTAAGTCTGATTTACGGGTTTTATTCCTATTTCAAGCAACCTGTGAGCTTCCTCCTCTCCGGTTCCGTAGTACAGGTAATCTTTATCACACGGCGGATAGTCCGAGAGCTTTACCTTAACGCTGTGTCCGTATTTTGCCCTGATTCTGTTATCTCTTAACTCGTACCTGCCCTTAACGTCGCTGTAAATCATCGCCTTTATCAGCCACCGGTTTGCCCACCTGTACTTCTTTCTGACTGCTCGAACGAGGTCGTCGAATTCAACCCACCCATCCTCGTCCATTTTTAGTTTGAATTTGTCTGGAAAATGCCTCAAAATTCCAGAAACAAGTCTCCCGAGCTTTTCAACTCTTACCCTGTCGAGGATTACTTCTCCAACGTATCCGCAGTGACACCTTTCACCCCTGTAGTAGCCGTGAGTGGGACAGAATCTTATATCTTCCATACCCCTTTCCACGCTTCCTGTGTTCATCTCAACACCCCTTGCCCTCTTAGAGCCGTGCCAACAATGGCCGCTATAACACCCATAGCCGTACAGGTTTCGAGGCTAACGCCCTTCATAGTTACGTCCCAGTGATATTTTGCTTTTTTCATAACTTTCTTGGGGAGTCCCCTCCTGCCGAGACCCATTAAAAATGTTGTGGACTGAAATGAGGAAATCTGTTCAATTGTTACCTTCTTCTCAGGATCGGGTTTTGAAGTGGTTGCCACGACCTCTCCGAACTGAGCGGGTAAACTCTTTAAGCCCTCCACGAGGTGAACTTTTCCCCTTTCGAGCAGCATTTCGAGGTACTTTCCGCTTTCGCCTATTGTCGTGTACTCGCACACCTGAGAAACCATTTCTTCCTCGCTTTCCCAGAATGGAAAGTCCATTAATGCCAGATGAAGTCCAAAAGCGTAGCACAGGGGTGCGGCTCTGGCAATGCTCCTGAGGTGTATTTCGTGGAGTTTGAGCTTGTCGTACGTGTTTACGAGGCAGAGCGTCAGCATTCAATCACCTTTTTTATTTATTGATAGGTAGTATTTATTTAACAAGTTTAAATAAAAACG
>JALVYA010000073.1 GCA_027038095.1 Archaeoglobaceae archaeon | reverse complement strand
GACCCTCAGAACTTGCCGCTCTCTCCCTGCTGCTTGAAGTATCCGTCACTCCCAAGTCGGGGAACGTTGACAGAGATCACGACCACGAAGACCTCAATTTTCAGCACTTTTTGATTTCGTCGATTTCATCTTTAGAGGCTTTCAGAGTGGTGGAGGAGAAAAAAGCAGGTATAGGTGAGGGAATATACCTCGCAGTAAAGAAAAGCATTGGTGTTTGTGGAAAAAACGTTCACTTCGGATCTTTTCTCCTGTTAACTCCGTTAATTCTGGCTGCGAGTGAATTAACGCTTCCAGCCAGCCCGGAAGAACTGGCAGGTAAAGGGCTTGAAGCGGTAAAGAAGTGCGGAGTTGAAGACAGCATCTACGTGCTCAGAGCTTACAGGATTTCGGGAGCGAGGGTTACGAGAGCTGAAAGCTACGACCTGAACAAGGTTAGGGAGGATGAACTCAGAAAAGCCGGGTTAAATCTGCACGAATGGATGAGCCTCGCTGAGGACAACGTTGTGGCGGAAGAGCTGTCGAAAGGGTATCCTGCATCGCTGAAAGGTTGCAGGCAGATAGAAGCAATGCTGGAAAAAGGTTACTCTTTCAACCACGCAGTTGTTTACGCCTATCACTTCTTGCTGTCAGAGTACAGAGACCCGCTCATAGTCGCAAAATTCGGCAGAGATGTGGCTGAGCTCGTAATGGAGCTGGCGGGAGAATGCCTGAAAACGGACAGCATTGAGGCTTTTAAAGAGCTGGACAGAAAGCTCGTTTCATCCGGAATAAATCCCGGAAGCATAGCAGACCTGACAGCCTCTTCAATATATCTGGTGCTCGCGAGCCGGAAAGGTTTGAAACTTTAAACCTGACCTGTGAGTAATGGCGTGGTAAAGCCGGACAGGTATAAAAGCAAACACTGATAAACGGGTGCAGTAACAAACACAAAAGCCAGACAGAGCTAAACGGATAACGTTAAAACGCTCTTAGCGTGAGAGCATGTCGGAAAATTCGCTGGAGAATTTCGGGTTTAGGGAGGGAATAAACGAGGTAATAGGGATCACCACAGGCGCAAGCGATGCCGGAAACGTAAATTCAGCCCCGCTGGGAATAGTCGTGAGAAAAGAAGGAAAAGCCATCAGGACTTTTGTCAGGCTTTTCGGGGAGACGCATACGCTGAAAAATCTCAGAGCGAATTCAAAGCTCTACGCAAACGTCTGTTACAGCCCTCTTGCATTTGCTATTTCAGCCTTCGAGGATCTGGAAAGCGAATACTTCCTGAACGACTTCACTCTGAAGGACAGCTATTCTGTATGCGTTTTCGAACCTGTAAGTTTTGAAAAGAGAGAAAATTTTACAATATGTGAACTGAAGTTTGTGGAAGGCTTTATCGTCAATCCAAAGGCAGTTAGAGCTTTTAACAGGGGTTTCTGTGCAGTTGTGGAGGCTGCAATAATTGCGACCAGATACACGGGGTCAGAAAAAGAGATGGAAAGGCTGAAAGAGCTGGGAAGAATTGTAAGCAGGTGTGGAGGAAAAGAAGAGAAACTCGCCTACGAATACATCATGTCAGCTATAAATGAAATCAATAAAATGTAATTTTTGATGTCAGACAGCAGGACGGCAAGTTCTATAAACTCTCAATCCGGAGGAGAAGCATGGTATGGGTTGGAGAGAAATGTAACGGCTACGGAATAATGTTTGAAGCTTACAAAAAGCTTTACGAGTCGAAAGGCATTCAGAAAATAGAGATATACGACACAAAGTTCGGAAAGATGCTTTTAATCGATGGGTGCATTCAGCTCGTTGAAAGGTTCGAGAAGGCGTATCACGAAATGCTCGTTCACGTCCCGATGATAACCCATCCCTCTCCAGAAAACATTCTGATAATTGGTGGAGGAGATGGAGGCACCCTGAGGGAGGTGCTGAAACACAATGTAGAAAGGGTCGTCATGGTTGAAATAGACAGAAACGTCGTGGAGTCGTGCAGGAAGTACATAGGACTCGATAATGGAGCTTTTGACGATGAGAGAGTTGAGCTCAGAATAGAGGATGGATACGCATACATAAAGAGGTCAGAGAAGAGAGGAGATGTTTTCGACGTGCTGATAGTAGATGGCACTGACCCGAGTCCGGCGAGCATGCCGTTATTCTCTTCAGAATTCTTTTCTACCTGCTCGAAGGTGTCAGAAGTCTTCTGCATGCAGAGCCAGTCTCCAGCCCTGCAGGAAAAGGAATTCAAATTAGTGGTTAGAAATTCTTCAGTTTTTGAGAGGAGAGCATTTTACGTTTCCTGCATACCCATGTACCCCGGTGGCATCTGGAGTTTTCTCATAGCAGGTAAGCTGAACGTCAGGCTGAGCCATGAAGAGGTAAGGAAAAGGTTTCTGGAAAGAAATCTGGAGGTGGAGCACTACACGCCACAGCTTCACGTTTCGGCATTCTCTCTACCGAAGTGGATGGAGGACATGATAAACTCTTGTATATAATTAAAAATTGAGAGAATACAATAGTGTAGAAGGCTTAATTTGAATAAAAGAAGTCCAAAATTTTTATCTGTCCTTACACCGACACCGTATCGGGCTCCGCCCCTCACACCCGGGTGAAAAGCATGATCCCGGGTCGGTTGGCGGAGCTACATTTAAATTCACCCTACCCACTTCACGCAGGTTCAGGAGAAGAACAGATTCATAAGCTTTAAGCCATTTACCTCACCGAACATGCCTTTTCTGCAGCTCCTTTCAGTGAACTCCTTTACGCCATCTTTCTTACCCCCGTAGAGCAGGAAGGGCACGGGTTCGGCGACGTGCGTTCTCACCGCAACCGGTGTTGGGTGGTCGGGAAGCAGCATTATGGAGACCTCTTCGAGGTCAACCCTGTCCAGTATGTAACCGACTATTTTCTCGTCGTAAAGCTCTATTGCCTCCACCTTCAATTCGTAATTTCCCTCGTGTCCCGCTTCGTCTATCCCTTCAAGGTGCAGAACGACAAAACCCTCCTTTAAATGCCTCAAAGCGGCTTTTGCCAGCCCCCTGTAGTTCGTGTCCACGTAACCGGTAACTCCATCGACCTCAACGACTTTCATTCCGAGAGCCCTGCCAATACCCTGAAGCAGGTCGACTTCTGATATCATAACGCCTCTCACGCCAAACCTGTCTGCAAATCTTGGAAACTTCGGAATTCTTCCACCGCTCCACGGCCAGATCATGTTCGCCCTGTCGGTAACTTCCGGTAACACAGTCTTGGATAGATCTATCAGCTCGTTGAGCAGTTCAGCGAGCTTGCCGCCTTCTGGCAGGTAGTCGTCTATTTTCTTTCCAGTTATATCGTGAGGAGGAGTTGTTTTTACCTTTTTTACCTCGTCCTCTTCGAATTCTCTGTCTATGGCGAGCACGTGTCTGTAAGACCTTCCACAGTGAAACCTTACACCTTCGTCAACCTCAGAGTTCAGAGCCTCAATTACCCTTCTCGCCTCTTCATCACCTATCCTGTTTCCGCTGTAATCCACCATTATTCCGTTCTCAACGTAGACGAGGTTGCACCTGAAAGCTATTCTTGTGTCAATTCCTCTGGCCAGAGCTTCTATCGGGCCTCTGCCGGTGTAGTACTTTCTCACGTCAATTCCAAGAATCGTCATGTTGGCAACATCGCTTCCGGGTGGATAGCCTTTCGGTACAGTTTTCGCTGTACCGCACGCCCCCTCTTTTGCGAGGAAATCCATGTTCGGAGTGTCTGCCTCCTCCAGCGGAGTTTTACCCGTCTTAGGATTTTTCCAGTCCGCCATGCCGTCAGGTATCAGCAAAAGTCTCTGCACCATACCGTAACCTGAGGTGCTGGAGTGATAACTGTAACTGTTCAAGTTTTTGCGGAAATGGAAAAGAGGAAAAGAGAAGGAAGCAAGAGTTGCCAGTCAGGAATCGACAATACCTTTCCATTCGTAGCATTTGCAGTCGATTCCGAGAAGAGAAATTGCTCTCAGAGCCGTGTGTGTAACAATGTCGTCCACGCTTTTCGGTCTGGTGTAAAAAGCTGGAACCGGAGGCATGATTATCGCTCCGATCTCGCTTAAAGCAAGCAGGGTTCTGAGGTGGCCTGTGTGAAGAGGTGTTTCCCTCACGAGCAGTACAAGCCTCCTCCTCTCCTTCAGCGTTACATCAGCAGCCCTCGAAATCAGGTTGTCGGTAATGCCACACGCTATGCTCGATGCCGTTTTTATGCTGCACGGTGCCACGATCATGCCATCGTGTTTGAAAGTGCCGCTCGAAAGTCTGGCACCTATGTCTTCGTTCGAATAGATTGCAGATGCCTTTTTTCTCACATCCTCGAATTCTACACCTTCCGCTTTCATCGTGAGCAGTGCCGCTTTCGAAACTATCACGTGTGTTTCCACACCCTCCTCTTTCAGAATCTCAAGTATTTTCAGACCGTATACCTGGCCTGACGCTCCGGTAAACGCGACTATCACCTTCACGCTGGCGAATTCGTATGCCTTTTATATAATTCTGCCGAACACGATTCAATGTCTGAAAAAATCAGGGTAAGCGATCAAAAGGTTAAGGTGAAGATAACGAGAAACGATACCTCCCTGTCAGTATTCCGGGCTTTGAGGAAAGGCCGTTTATCTGGAGCGGAGATAGCCAACAGCCTGGGTATAAGTCGAACTGCCGTCTGGAAGGCGATTGAGAAAATCAGGAGTTCCGGATATACTGTGGAATCAAAAAGAGGGAGGGGTTATGTACTCACGAAAACTCCTGAATTTCCGGTTTACGAAGTGGCCGAACTCTGCTTTTCAAAAGGAGTTGAGGAATTCTATTTTTTCAGCGAGGTTGACTCCACGAACTCTTTCCTGAAAAACCTGATTTCCGAGAGACCGGTAAGAGCAGTGGCAGTCGCTCTGGAGCAAACTGCCGGTAGAGGCAGATTAGGAAGGGTGTGGGTCAGCAAAAGAGGTGGTCTGTACCTTTCTCTAACCCACAGAGTCAGCATGAATCTGGACGAAATTCCCAGGATAACACTGTGTACGGGAGTGGCGGTGTGCAAGGCAATACAGAACGTTTGTAACTGCGACGCATCACTTAAATGGCCAAACGACATCATTCTGAACGGAAAAAAACTTGGTGGGATACTCTGCGAGCTGTGCGGCGAGTCTGACAGCGTATGGGTTATAATTGGCATAGGTGTAAACGTGAAAAACGAGGTACCTGAAAACGCCATCAACCTCTCGATTTGTGACGTTACAGTGGGAGACCTCTGCAAATCCGTTTTAAACAGCGTTTTTCACCACCTTTCCGAACTGCCAGAAAAATGGGATGCAATCAGAGAGGAATGGATTAAACTTGCAGAGCCGATGCTCGGCAGAAAGGTAGAGGTGTATTCCGCTGGAAAGAGGTACACGGGAATTAGCAGAGGTATAGATGACAGCGGAGCGTTACTGCTCGAATCGAATGGGAAAAAGATAAGAGTCTTTTCGGGAGACTGTTTTTACGTATAGCTTCAGGAGGTGGTAAAAATGAGCGAGGACATAGAATGCCCGAAGTGTGGAAGCAAAGTCAGGGTGGTTGATAAGCGCGAAAAGGGGGAAAGAGCGATATACATACTTGAATGCCCGAAGTGCGGTGGAAAGGGAAAACTCATAAGAATAGGAGAAATAGGCGTGGAATTTCTCGACTTTGAGTGACTTCTACCAGTTATTACTTAGACTTTCCTTTCACGGTCGCGAGAAATGCGAGGTAAGCGTCTAACTGAATTCTTTCGTGTGACCCCTCCGTAAGCCTGAAGTCAACCTCTCCGAGTTTGTCCACCAGCTGAACTTTGATTTTTTCGTCCATGCTCGATGAGACGATTTCCCTGAAAAGCTGGGAAACCACGTCCTCACCACTCATACCATACTCAACCATGAGTTTGTCGAGTTTTTCTCTTGCCTCCATGAACTTTCCTTCGAGAGCCGTTTCGAGGAGCTCCTTTACCTCTTCTGGTCTGGCCGTGGCAGTTATCTGGTACACGGTATCTGCGTCTATGACTTTGTTCAGCGCAGCAGCACCCTGCAGAGCATTTATCGCCCTTCTGAAGTCACCACCGGAGATGTAAATCAGGGCTTCCATCCCCTCATCCGTTATCTTAACCCCTTCTTTCTCGCATATCTCCAGCAACCTCTTTTTCATCGCTTCCGGAGGCACAGGCTTGAACTTGAAAACTGCACATCTCGACTGTATCGGTTCTATAATTCTGCTTATGTAGTTGCAGCTCAAAATAAACCTGCATATCCTGGAGTACATTTCCATTGTCCTTCTGAGTGCTGCCTGAGCATCTGCAGTGAGAGCGTCAGCCTCATCCAGAAATATTATCTTGAACGGAGCGTTTATCGGAGCAGTTCTCGCAAACTCCTTTATCTTGTGTCTGACAACATCTATACCCCTCTCATCGCTCGCGTTCATCTCTATGAAGTTGTCTCTCCACACATCTCCGAAAAGGTCTCTCGCGAGAGCTATGGCACTCGCAGTTTTTCCGGTTCCCGGAGGACCGGCGAAGAGCAGGTGAGGTATGTTCTTTCTCTCAACGTAACCTTTAAGTCTTGTAACAACTTCCTCCTGATCAACTACTTCGTCCAGCGTTTTTGGCCGGTACTTTTCAACCCATATCTCGTATTCAATCATTGTTGCCAATTCCGCGTGACAGTATTAAACAGCTTTGATTTTGATGGAGTTTAATGCTAATTTTTAATGCAGACTGGAATTCAAAATGCTTCAGATTTGAAAATAAAGGTTCAAATAAAGAAATTTAGATATACAGTCAAAAATTAAAAATAAAATTAAGATGTATTAACTTTCGGGTACTCTCTGTGGAACTGCTGTATGAGCTGAGTAACGTTAACTCCACCCTTCTGCTTGACGAGTTCTGGCGTGGCGTGGCACTGGAAGCAGTATGGTGTAACTCCAAGGAAGTTGTGGCATTTTCCACAGAAGTTATCGTACGACTTGTGGCACTGGAAGCACTGAACGAGCTGGGTCTTGTAAGGAACATCATACGTTTTGCTTATGTAGAACCCTTCACCCTTTCTGACGTTCATTTCCCTCCATTTCACCAGCAGTTCCATGTGATCGGAAATCATGTATTCCTCACTTTCAACGCAGTGCTTCTTGTTTTTCGGAAGAGCTATTTTTGGAGGTGTTATCTTTTCACCCATGGCAGCATTGTACCACACCGGAACTGTGACTGCTACAAGAAAAACAATGATTGCTGCAATAACCCACTTCGTGCTGTACATTGTGCATCACCTCACTCCTCTCCACCCTTACCGGGCAGGGGATCACCTCTGAGGTCAAGTTCTCTCTCCTGTTCTTCATCGCTGAGTATCAGTGCGTTGCCGACGAGCTCCATCATACCACCTACCTCCACGGGTATCTTCCAGAACTCGAAAAGGTGCGGGAACGCCGCCTTGTCTATGGCACATATCGTGCACAGGAAGTTAACGCCGTATTTCCTGTGAACATGTCTTACTGCCATGGCTCTTGGCATTCCACCTCTCATTCTGAGTTCCATGACTTCGTCGGTAAGCAAACCACCGCCGCTTCCACAGCAGTACGTCTTCTCCCTGATCGTGTGTTCCGGCATCTCGTAGAAGTAGTTGCAGACGTTCTTTATCACGTACCTCGGCTCCTCGTAAAGACCCATACCTCTCGCAGGGTTGCACGAGTCGTGGAACGTTACTTTCCAGTGGTCGTTCCTGCTCTTATCAAGCTTTATCTTTTTGTGTTCTATCAAATCCGCAACGAATTCAGCTATGTGCACTATCTTCGCTTCAGCTGCATTCTCGAAGTAAGTTCCGGTTATCGGATTCACGGGATCTTCAAGAGTCTTCGGTGGAGGATAATTCATGGTTGCCATGAACTGGTGCTTGTCTCTCCACATGTGTCCGCACTCGCCACCGAGTATCCACTTAACACCCAGCTTCTCTGCAGCTTCGTATATCTTGTGACTCAGCTTCTGAGCGAGTTCGTAGCTTGCAAAGGTACCGAAGTTACCACCTTCACCTGCATAAGTTGACCAGGTATAGGTGAAACCGTACCTCTCCTCAAGCTCGTGGAACAGCATAAGATAACCCATGAGCGCGTACCAGTGCGGCGTTGCGAAGTAGTCTCCTGAAGGAGCAACGAAAAGAATGTCTGCACCTTTCTTGTTTATCGGTACTTCAATTTCAACTCCCGTAATGTCGTAGATGTCTTCAGCGGCGTTCCTGAGAGAAGCAGCCATACCTCCGGGTAAGAGACCAAGGTGGTTTCCCGTTCTCGCACAGGCTGCTATGGAGATGTACGAGAACCTCTGAACCGTTCCTATGGACTGCAGCATTTCTCTGCCTCTCCAGACTATGTCTGCCGTGTCAATACCGTACGGGCAGAATGCCGAACACCTTCTGCAAAGAGAGCACTGGTAGAGGTAGTAGTACAGCTCCTTTATCACGTCTTCAGTCAGATCTCTCGCACCAGCCCACTTGCCGAATATCTTTCCTGCCTTTGTGAAATACCTCCTGTATATGCTTCTCAGCAGTTCAGCTCTCGCCACCGGCATGTTCTTTGGATCACCGGTGCCCAGGTAGTAGTGGCATTTGTCTGCACAGGCTCCACACCTGACACAGATGTCCATGAAAACCTTGAACTGCCTGTGTTTTTCGAGCAATTCCTTGAACTTGTTCAAAAACGTCTCCTTCCAGCCCTCCGGCAAGTGCCAGTCTGGTTCGAGGGGGTCCCAGTCTCTGTACGGAATTCCAAGTTCTTCAGCATCCCTCTTTAAAATTGGATAGTGGTAAAAGCCGGGTTTAAAGTCCTTTTCCGTAACTGGTTTGAGCAAATCTCTCCAGCTCGTAAATCTCTGCTCGATTTTGACGTACTCACCATTCTTTCTCTCAACTTCAACCATTGATCACACCTCCGGTTTAACCTTATACCCGTTTTCTGCAATCTCGTCAAGCTGGTCCTTGTACATCTCGTAGTACTCCTCCCACGTTATGCCGTGGTACGGCGGGTTCCACGGGTTGATGTGTATGTGTGCTCTGTTGTCGTTCGGCATGTTTCTTGTAGAGCTGAAGAAGACTCCGGCGAAGTGCATAACCTTGCTGAACGGGAGGTACGCTATTGTAACGCACACAAGCGTGAGGTGTATGAAGAATATCCAGCCGATCTGGTTAACAACAGCCGCACTCACCGGGTGGAAGCTGACAATACCCAGTGCAACTTCTTTGACTGCGTAAAGGTCGACCTTGAAGATGTACCTCATCAGGTTTCCCGTTATGAGAATGCCTGCAACAAGAGCAAGTATCAGGTGATCTGCTGGATAGGATATGTTTCTCTCCCTCGAACACAGTATTCTCCTTGCCCAGAGCCAGAACAGAGCAACCAAAGCCAGTATTCCTGTTACATAGAGTGACGGAACGACTGCCACCTGGCCGTCCAGCACGTTAATCCAGCTGAGGAATCCCGGAATCGGGTTGGTGAAAAACCTGAGGTGTCTGAGAACTATTATCAGCAGCGAGTAATGGAATGCCAGAGCGAAAAGCCAGAGCCACCTCGTGTCAACACCTCTCTGTTTGTCAAGCCAGTATCTCGTGTTTCTGAACAGGCTTCTGAACAGGAAGACTTCGAGAATCATCCTGCCTATTGTTTCCAACATCGTGTACGGGCTGTCAAGCCTGTCTTCCCACGTTCTCCTTATAAAGGGCAGTGTTTTTTGCTGACCGCAGGTGGTCGGGATTTTGAGTGCTACAGGAGACTTTGCCCAGTTGATTATTCTGTTCAAAGTGCCAATTATGAATATTACTCCTGCTATGTACGGCAGGACGTCCGCAACAAACAGTTTGAGATAAACGAGGCTCATGCTTCTTCCACCTCCCCTCTTTCAGGCAGTATCTGGAAGATCTTCAGGCCTATGCAGTACACAAGGCAGGCCATGGACATCAAACCTATGATTTCGGCATACTCAACCCAGCTCGGGTAGTACGGAACTATCCAGAAGGGCCTGAATATCATTCCCGGCACCAGATCTTTTGGATAGCCGAGACCCGGTGTAATCAGGGTGTACCTCTCACCGTAAACAGCTATGGCAACTATGAATCCAGCTATACCCATTCCCCAGTCAGTCTTGCCCCATGGAGTAAGCAGTATCAGCACCGTGAGCAAACATCCACCTACCTGTATCACCCAGAAAACCCATGCATACGGATAGCGGAAGTCGAAAAGAGCCATGTGTATTGCTCCAGAGTTTCCGGGGACATACGCTGTATCAAGTGCTTCTGCAGCAAAGCAGTAGAGCAGCAGTATCGTCAGCGCTCCCATAACCTTTGCCAGGTACCACATTAAGTCCCTGTCAAGAGGTCTGTTCGTCCACTTGAACGTCAAAAGCCACATCGGTATGAGCAGACCGAGACCGCTCACTATAGCGGAAACTATGAACATCGGTATCGTCAGGGATGAGTGGTACAGGTCAGTTGAGTAGACGAAACCAACGATACCACCGGTACCGCTGTGAACCAGAACTGCCCAGGCAACTGCCAGAACTGCAAGAGCCTTGGTTATTCTTCGCTTCTCACCGAACTGAGCCATCAGGTAAACAAAACCGATCACGAAGTAGCTGGAGTACAGAAACGAGTTCCACGAGAAGACCGATGTCGGGTTGTAGTGCATAAGAACATTCATTACATTTTCAACGTTGCCGATGTCCTGCATGATGGATAACATCGCAGCAACAATCGTTCCAAGCGCAAAGACGCAGGCTGATCTCGAGAAGAACTTAAACTCTTCCTTACCAAAAACACCCGATAAAGCTGAGACTATCAGCGACCCGGCGCTTGCACCTATCGTGTAACATATAGCCGCTGTGCCAAAGCCCCATGGAACTCTCTGACTGAGACCCATAACGCAGTGTCCGTAAACAAGTGCCAAGTACCAGGCGTAGAATCCCCAGATTGTCAGAGCCAAGAAGATACCGCAAACAAGCCAGTATCCGTTGGATCTTCCATCTATTTTCTTAAATTCAACCACCGCTCACACCTCCTTTACAGGTCATGGTAAAAGACTTTTGGATCCGTTCCAAGCCCTGCTCTAAGCCTTACAACCTTCGACGTTCTGACGATCTTGGAAACTTCTGAATTCGGGTCTTTCAGGTTGCCAAAAACGAGAGCGTTGTACGGGCAGACCTGCACGCACACGGGTTTCGGATTTTTAACACCTTCGCTCCTTTCCATATCTATGAGCCATCTGCAAAATTCGCATTTCATTGGCACTCCGTCCTTTCTTACGGGTACTTCTGGATTTATCTTTTCCAAGTGCTCAAGAGGATCCATGAACGTAAAAGTTCTCGCGTTAAACGGACAGGCCACCATACAGTACCTGCACCCTATGCACCTGTGCAGGTCTATTACAACAATTCCGTCAGGTCTCTTGTAAGAAGCTTTTGTTGGACAGACTTCAACGCAGGCCGGGTGTTCACATTCCTGACACATCAGCGGAAAGAAACGCCAGCTCGCATCTTCTGTTGCTTTTGCGGCGATAATTCTGATCATATAGCAATCGAATCTCGGATTGTCGGGCATTCTGGGAACGTTGTTTGCCAGATCACAGGCTTTAACGCATGGTGGGCGGAGGTTTCTCAAAAGCTCATTTTGCTTGTCAAGTGGTAGCTTTTCGAATTTGATGCCCTGTTTTTCCAGCATCTTGCTGATACACTCTGTGCACTTGTCCACCTGTACTACCATGGACCACTTGTACTTTGAGAGGTCAACGTCTGTGGAGGAGGTCTGCATCGCTTTACCGGTAGCGATTGCTGCTGTGCTGGTAGCAAGCAGTACCAGAAACTCACGTCTTGAGGTCACACACTCACCTCCTTTAAATGACCAATCACTGCACATACTCAAGCTCCCACTGCAACGTAAAGGGAGCTTTGAAGTTCCTTTTGGCTTTCAGAGCTTGGAGTTTATTAATGTTTTGGTGTTATGCTGGCTAATTGAGCTAATAAAGTAAAAAGAAGGGCTACCAAGCTGCTAACGTTATCTTCAAGGTTCTTGGCTTTCATATTTTACGTCAGAGCTATCAGACGAAAATACTAAAAAGTTACTTCAGCCAGTTCAGTATTTTTTCGATATCCAGACTTTCTTCAACAACTCCAGCAAAGTTTTCGATTTTATCTTCAAAGCTTGAGTACTCCACTCCAACATCAATATATTTTGAGAGAGCTTTAACCACACTCTCGTTCCAGAACAGGGCATGAGTGTAAGTCCCCCAGATTAATCCGTCATCACTCGCACAGCCTTCAAACTCGTTTCCGCTTTTGAAAACCGGATTTCCCCCGGTAAAACTGATGCCCTTGTGTATTTCGTATCCCGTAATTACTTCCCCCTTTATCCTGTCCAGAATTGCCGCGTTTCCTATTACCTCTCTTTCCACCTTTCTGCAGATTTTTGAGTAGTTCCTGAATTCCGTTGTAACGTCAAGCAATCCCAGTCCTTTAACAGTTACACTG
>JALVYA010000072.1 GCA_027038095.1 Archaeoglobaceae archaeon | reverse complement strand
GTCGTACATGTTTTCTTCGCTTTTGCTGCAGTTGATTTATCTTTTGCACAAATTCGTGTTATCTGTGATTTTTAGCACTGTCACTTTTGCGTACATCAGTCGATAGTTCATGTAGAAACGATCTTCAGTATCGACCCTCTCGATGGCGTTTCGAAAAATTAGAATCGGGAGTTACACTTGTGTTTAATACTTTTTTTCGGAATTGTCGAATTTAGATGCTTTCTGAGAATACTTTGTGAAAAATCGTTGAAAAAATTATTTCGAAATACTTATATAGACTCGGGTTGGTATTACAATTGGTTTTAAAAGGAGGTGTATTAATGGCGAAGCTGAACATTCCGCCGCCACACGGTGGAGAGCTCGTTTATAGAGTTATAGAGAAAAAAGACTACGCCGAAAGCATGGCTGCCGGTGCAATAGAGTTCGATTTGAAACCAACAACCCTGCCCGACGGAACACCCATAAGACACGTGTACAGAGAAATAATGTCCGTCTGCTACGGATTTTTCAGCCCCGTTGAGGGTTCCATGACCTCCACGGACCTCGAAGGCGTATTGAAAGAGAGAAGGCTTGAGAGCGGGTGGGTATTTCCGTATCCTATTCTGCTCGACGCAAGCGAGGAAGACATAAAGGCTGCTGACATTAAAGAGGGTGACAGACTCCTTCTCAAACTTAAAGGAGAACCGTTTGCTGTGATGGATGTTGAAGAAATTTACAAGATTAACCCCGAGGAGGTAGCTGTAAGAACGTTTGGTACTCCAGAGGACAATCCGGAAGTCGTAAGAGAGCCGTTTAACGAGAAACATCCCGGTTACATGATTTACAAGATGATGAACGATCACGTTATTGCCGGTAAGTGGACAATCATAAACCCGCCGAAGTTCAGAGAGCCCTACGACAGGTTCTGGTTACCACCCGCTGAGTGCAGAACTGTCATCAAGTACGTTAAGAAATGGAGAACATGCATCGCTCACCAGACGAGAAACGTTCCACACACGGGTCACGAAGCTCTGATGAAGAACGCTGCATACACCGGAGACATCGAGCCCTGCCACGGAATTCTCGTAAACGCAATAATCGGTGCCAAGAGGAGAGGAGACTACCCGAACGAGGCAATACTGGAAGGACATGAGGCTGTCAACAAGTACGGCTACATAAAGCCGTCGAGGCACATGGTCACTTTTACGCTCTGGGACATGAGGTACGGAAACCCGATCGAATCGCTCCTGCACGGAGTAATCAGGCAGAACCTTGGATGCACCCACCACATGTTCGGCAGAGATCACGCTGCAGTTGGTGAATACTACGACAAGTACGCAACCCAGATACTCTGGAGTGAGGGAATTCCAAGCTTCGGATTCGAAGCACCGCCAAACGAGGTTGAGAAAGGCCTGAAAATTATACCGCAGAACATGGCAGAGTTCTGGTACTGCCCGGTCTGCGGAGAAATTGCCTACAGTGAAAACTGTGGACACGTCGATAAAAAGCAGAAGTTCAGCGGTTCTTTCCTCAGAGGTATGGTTGCTGAGGGAGTCATGCCACCGAAAGTCGTCATGAGACCAGAAGTCTACAAGGCGATAGTTAAGTGGTGGAAGGTGTTCAACTATCCGTTCGTCAACAAGAAGTACCTAGAGAACCTGAACGCAAATCTGGAGGTTGACCTAGAGCCAATGGAAGTACCTAAAGCCTGACGGGGTGGTAAAAATGGTTCACTACATTGGTGTTATTCTGGATGATAGCAGATACGAGCAGATTAAGGGTACTCCAATTGAAGAAAAGGTTCAGAGCATCTTCGGTGGGGCTTTGAAGATGCTTGTCGTGGAAGTTCCTGAAGACAAAAGCGAGCAGATTCTCAAGGCTTTTGACAGGGCGAGAATCGACTCAAGAGGCTTCATAGAGGATGTACCGGTTGCTTTCAGAAGAGCTGTTTTCGAAGAAATCGTGAAAAACAAGTCACTGGACATAATAGACAAAGTTCTGGAAAGACTGCCCGAAATTCAGGAACTCGCAAAGAAGGAAGACGAGTATATACCCCCACCTGAGGTCGAGTAAAAAGGGTAAAGTTTTTAAATTTTTTAGTTTTTTAAAGTCATGAGCGAGCCCAGATGAAATCGTTTAAAGGGCTCGTGAGGTTGCAAACCGGAAGAAATGAATTTAGAAAAATTTGAATTGATGGAGGTGGAAAAATGCCAAGCTATGTAAACCCAGATAAGTGCGACGGTTGTAAGGCACTGGAAAAAACTGCTTGCCAGTACATCTGTCCAAACGACCTGATGAAGTTGAATGAGGAGCTGATGAAGGCGTACAACCAGGAGCCGGACATGTGCTGGGAGTGCTACAGCTGTGTTAAGATTTGCCCGCAGGGTGCTATTGAGGTAAGAGGTTATGCAGACTTCGTGCCTCTCGGTGCAACATGTACGCCAATGAGAGGAACTGACGCAATTATGTGGACTGTGAAGTTCAGAAACGGTAAAATCCTGAGGTTCAAGTTCCCGATAAGAACGACGCCTTGGGGTTCAATCCAGCCTTATGAGGGCATGCCGGAGCCAAGCACTGACAAACTGAAAGACCAGCTGCTTGCCGGTGAACCGGACATACTGGACATTAGCGAGTTGCCAACTCTTAAGTAAAATGGAGGTGTGATAAATGGTAGATGTTAAGAATGTTGAGACGGACATTTTAATTCTCGGTGGTGGATTTTCTGGATGCGGTGCTGCCTACGAAGCTGCATACTGGGCCAAGGCAGCCGGCCTGAAAGTCACCCTTGTTGAGAAGGCAGCAATTGAGAGGAGCGGTGCTGTGGCACAGGGCCTTTCCGCTATAAACACGTACATGGGAATGTCAGGAAGGGCAGAGTACGGACAGAACACCCCAGAGGACTTCGTAAAGTACGTTACAACCGACATGATGGGTATTGCAAGAGAAGACCTTGTTTACGACATTGGCAGACACGTCGACGGTACCGTACACCTCTTCGAGAAATGGGGCCTGCCAATCTTCAAGAACGAAGAGGGCAAGTATGTAAGAGAGGG
>JALVYA010000071.1 GCA_027038095.1 Archaeoglobaceae archaeon | reverse complement strand
AGTCCTTCAGAATGTACTCGGCTGGTTCATCGGTCGTTACGTAGAGAATTTTTTCGTTAGATTTTACACCTTCGACTGTAAAGTGGTATGTGAGAACGTCTCCTCCCGCTCCCGGATCTTCGAGAACCAGAACAACGCTGCTTTCAGGGATACCACCTCTGAGCTGACCATCTATTGTGACGACACCGGTTTTAAAACTTCTCATAGCGGTCAACTAAAGTCTCACGCAACTTATAAATCCTTTACCAATTTAACTGTAAACCATGATCAAGTTTGATGAAAGGGGGCTCGTTCCGGTGGTGGTGCAGGATGCCGACACCAGAGAAGTGCTCATGCTCGCTTACGCTAACGAGGAGGCTTTAAAAAAGACGATAGAAACGGGTTACGCTCACTACTGGAGCAGGAGCAGGCAGAAGCTCTGGAAAAAAGGAGAAACCTCTGGAAACCTGCAGAAAGTTGTGGACGTAAGAATTGACTGCGACTGCGATGCTGTGCTGTATATAGTCAAGCAGAAGGGCAACGCCTGTCACACGGGAAACTACACCTGCTTTTTCAGGAAGTTCAGCTGGGATTGTGAAAAAATGTAAAGATGTAAAAAAATGTAAAACTGTACGAAGGTGGTGTGATGAAGTACGTTACGGACACGAGCGTACTCATAGATGGCAGAATCTCCCAGATGCTCGAAAGAGGAGATTTTGAGGAGGGAAGCGTTATAATAATTCCCGAAGCAGCGATAGCTGAGCTTGAAGCTCAGGCCAACAGGGGTAAGCTGACGGGAATTCAGGGACTGGAGGAGGTTGCGAGAATAAGAGAAATCTGCAAGACAAAGGGCATATCACTGCTGTTTCTCGGAGAAAGACCGAATCCGGAGCAGATAAGACTGGCAAAAGCGGGAGAAATAGACGCAGTAATAAGAAAGGTTGCCGAGGACGAAGACGCAGTTCTGATTACGAGCGATAGAGTTCAGTACACAGTTGCTCTCGCCAAGGGTATTAAAGCCATTTACGTAAAGCAGGAAAGGATAAGGCCGGAGGATACCATAATAATGAGCTTTTTCACCGAAGACACTGCCAGCGTTCACCTGAGAGAGGGAGTAAAACCGTACGCCAAGAGAGGTAAAGTCGGTCAGCTGAAGCTCGTGGAGATCGGAGAAGAACCGATGACCCTGCACGACCTGCAGGAAATAGCTCACGAAATCCTTGAAGCTGCGAGGCAGGATGAGGAGAGCACGATAGAAATAGAGAGAGAGGGTGTTACAGTTGTTCAGCTCAGAGACCTGAGAATAGCCATAGCTGAAAAGCCTTTTGCGGATAGAATGGAAATAACGGCTGTCAGACCGGTCGTCAAACTGAGCATAGACGATTACGGTCTGAGCGAAGAACTCAAAAAGAGGTTTGTGGAGAGGCAGAGAGGAATTCTGATAGCAGGTCCACCGGGAGCAGGAAAATCAACCTTTGCTGCGAGCGTTGCAGACTACCTGATGGACAGGGGTTACATAGTCAAAACCATGGAAAGCCCGAGAGACCTGATGGTCAGAGACGAGATAACTCAGTACGCACCGCTGGAAGGAGACATGAGGCTGACCGCAGACGTGCTGCTACTTGTAAGGCCTGATTACACGATATACGACGAGCTCAGGAGGTCTGAAGACTTTCAGGTGTTTGCAGACATGCGTTTGGCTGGAGTGGGTATGATAGGCGTTACACACGCTACAAGAGCAATAGATGCGGTTCAGAGAATGATAGGCAGGGTCGAGCTCGGCATGATACCACAGGTCGTGGACACCGTCATATTCATAGATTCCGGCAGAGTCGAGCGTGTTTACGAGCTCAGGTTCACGGTGAAAGTGCCTCACGGAATGTTCGAGGCCGACCTCGCAAGGCCGGTCATAGAAGTTATCGACTTCGAGAGCAAGGAAGTTGAGTACGAGATATACACGTACGGCGAGCAGGTAGTCGTAATGCCTGTAAAAATGGATGCAGGAGAAGCAGAGAAGATAAAGAAGAACGTGGAAAGAGCAGTAAGTCCCTACGTTTCCAATTACGAAGTCGAAGTTTTGAGCAGTAACAGGGCTGTAATCAAAGTTCCTCCAGATGAAATACCACCACTGCTCGGAAAGAAGGGTAGAAGAATAAAGAAGATTGAAGACAGCCTGAAAATGAGTATAGACGTCCAGCCAATGGAAGAAAAGATTCCGGTGGTCGTGGAGGAGAGCAAAAAACACTGGATTTTGCACGTGGAGGGACTTGAGGGCAGGAGAGTGAGCGTTTACGCGGGAGACGAATACCTGTTCACGGCATCAGTAGGCAGGAAGGGCACGATAAAAGTTAGAAAGGACAGAGAAGCTGGAAAAATAATAAAATCAGCTCTGTCGAGAGGAGAAAGCATATACGTGAGGTGTTAGCTTTAATCCGTTTTTACATCTCTCATATCTCTTTTTACCACCAGAACCGGTACTTTCGCTTTTCTGACAACTTCCTCCGAAACGGAGCCGAGCAGAACTTCTTCAAAGTTGCTTCTGCCATGTGAACCGATAACTATTACAGAAACGTTCTCCTCTTCTGCAGTTTTGAGAATCAGCTTTACCGGATTTCCGTATTCAACCAGCGTTTTCACGTCAGTGCACTGCCTCAATTCTTCAGCCAGCTTTTCGAGTTTTTCCTCAGCCTCACGTGTCAATCTTTCCTTAAACTCCTTCTCAAATTCTAGGGCTGTTTCTCCAAACCACGCAACTCCCTGAGCCATACTTTCTACTCTTTTCCTGTTGACGACATGGAGCATAACCACTTTTTTAGAGATTTTGCTTCTGCACAGTGCCTTTACGTATTCGAAAGCCTTGGTGGAGCAATCCGAAAAGTCTGTTGGATACAATATACTATCAAGCATGAATTCTGTTACACCTCAAACTAAATAAGCTTTTCTAATTTAAATTTTAAACTAATTCAACGCTGGATACGGTTTTTCAGATTAAAATGCAGTGCGGTGTTTAAATTGATTAATTAAAAATTTAGTTACCGAATTAATAATTTAGAAGATAAGTAAAGCGA
>JALVYA010000070.1 GCA_027038095.1 Archaeoglobaceae archaeon | reverse complement strand
ACTTTATAACACCGTCAACATCTTCCCTTATTATTGCCCCGTACTGCGTGGGCTCTATTATGCCGGACTGCTCGAGCACCCTTAAAGAGTACCTTATTTTGTGCCTTGGCATGTTCATTATTTCAGACAACTTGAATATCCCTATCGGCTGATTCTCCATTACCGTCTGCAAAACCTCCAAATGTCTCAGCGCGATTTCAGCTTCCTGTTTCAACTTTTTTAACACCATGCTACTTGATAACCTGTTTAATATAAAATACTTTTGAACTGCTGAGACCGGATTGTCTCGACGTTAACCAGCGCTGTACCGTAAACTGAAGCAAAAAATAATCAGGTGCAGTAGTAGTACTCACCCTTTGCTTTCTGTTCTCTGTCGAGCCTTGATCCGGGCTTGTTAATTCTCGGCCTCTTCGTCTCCTCATCCCTTCTGAAGGTAATTCCAAGTCTGGAAAGGAACCTGTTCATACCATCTCTCATCCCCATCGGTTTGCTCGCAAAACCTCTTTTTCCCGGCTCTCCTTCAAAAACGAGCAGCCTGTCACTTATCATGTCTATGAGGTATATGTCGTGATCGACGACGAGCACGCTTTTTTCCATGTTCATGGCAAACCTCCTGATCATTCTCGCCGCTTCAGTCCTCTGCTCAACGTCGAGGTGGGCTGAAGGCTCGTCGAGCAGGTAGAGTTCTGCATCTCTGAGCAGACACGCAACTATTGCGACTCTCTGCAGTTCTCCTCCGCTCAGTTCGTTGAGTCTTTTGTCCATAATTCTGTCTATGCGCAGAGGCTTGATGAATTCAGTTACGTAGTAAGAAGTTTCGACTGCTGGATTTACTGACCTCAGAAAATCCTGAACTCTTGCGGAGCTGTCCGCCTTAACGTACTGCGGTTTGTAGGAGACCTTGAGGTTGAGCTTCAGTTTGTTCTCGTCATCCTTCTCAACTCCGGCAAGAACTTTGACGAAAGTCGATTTACCCGTGGCATTTGCACCAATAATTCCAAGAACCTCTCCAACTCTTATGTCTCCACCGCTCGCCTCCAGCCTGAAGCCCGGATACGTTTTTGTGAAAGCAGGATACTCCAGAAGTATCTTCTCACACTCGCTCTCTCTTGGCTGAAACAGGTCGAATTCTATGGGTTTGTACCTGATCTGGACGTTCTCTTCTGGCAGGTATCCCTTAAGGTACTGGTTTATTCCAACTCTGACGCTCTTCGGATTCGTTATTATACCGTAAACGCCCGGTTCTCCGTAGCTTATGTGCACGAGGTCTGCAAGCAGATCGAGTATCGCCACGTCGTGTTCCACAATTAACACCGGTTTCTTTTCAGCCACCTCTTTAATCAGGCTGGCAGCGGCAATTCTCTGGTGGATGTCCAGGTAAGAGGTGATTTCGTCAAGGAAGTAGAAGTCAGCATCCTTGGACAGACACGCAACTATTGCGACTCTCTGCAGTTCTCCTCCGCTCAGCTCGGAAATCTCTTTTTTAACGGAGTTCTCAAGTCCGAGCCTTTCCACGTACTCATCAGCTTTTCCGAGTTCGTCAGCTTTTTCCAGCAGCTCTGCCGTTTTTCCCCTGTAAACTCTTGGTATCGCTTCAATGTACTGGGGTTTAACGGAAGTTCTTATTTTTCCCTCCGATATGTCCTTCAGGTAGTCGAGCAGCTCAGTTCCCGAAAATCTCTCGAATATTTCCTCCCAGCTTACGTCTTCGCTTTTTCCAAGGTTTGGCTTTAACTGGCCTGAAAGTATTCTTACTGCCGTCGTCTTTCCCGTTCCGTTGGCTCCAAGAAGTCCCACCACGTGTCCTTTTTTCGGTACCGGCAGGTTGTAGAGGACGAAGCCGTTTTTACCGTATCTGTGGACTTCCTTTCCCTCAAGTCTTTCCGGCAGGTTTACGATTGATATGGCTTTAAAAGGGCACTTTTTTACGCATATTCCACACCCAACGCATAGTTCTTCCGAAATTGTTGCGATATCGTTAACCTTTATCGCTTCAGCGCCAGTTCTGACCTTGGGACAGTACTTCACGCATTCAAGACTGCACCTCTTGGGCTTGCACCTTTTGGCATCAACAACCGCTAACCTCATGCTCATGGCAGAAAACGTTGTATGGTTATTTGTTTTTCTGATGCGAATACCTTGCACACAGCTTATTGCGTGACTGCGAATGTTTTTTTAACTTTATACTTTCTTAATTCCTTCGAAATACTTTTTGTAAATTTGACCGAAGTTTACTGACTGGCTTAGTGCAAGTTGCGTATCTCTGGTTATCTGGGTTGCTAATTATTGACAGCGTCTTATTGACAGTCCAAAACATACAAAGATACTTGCAAGTGCTGGTGCGAGCGATGCTCTGAAGTAGAAATGTTTAAATATGAGTGTCTTATAAATTGCAGTATGAGGTAGTTCTATGAAAAGAAATTTTAAACCAAGAAAAAGATGGGTAACTGACTGGTGGCCAAACAGGCTGAATCTGAAGATTCTACGACAAAACCATCCTGATTTAAGCCCTTATGGGGTTGGCTGCAACTATTTAAAAGAGGTCCAGAGTCTTAACATTGATGCAGTTATAAAAGACCTTAAAAATTTAATGAAAAAATCTCAGGACTGGTGGCCAGCCGACTTCAACCATTACGGGCCCCTTTTCATCAGACTTGCCTGGCACAGCGCCGGAAGTTACAGAATTCACGATGGAAGAGGTGGAGCGAGGAATGGAAGCATTCGATTTCCACCAAGGATAAACTGGCCAGACAACATAAATCTTGACAAGGCAATAAGGTTACTTTGGCCAGTAAAGAAAAAATACGGAAGAAAACTCTCATGGGCAGATCTCATCGTTCTGGCCGGAACAGTCGCTCTCGAAGATATGGGTGTAAAAGTTCTCGGATTTTCTCTTGGCAGAGAAGACATATACGAACCGGATGAAAGCCCGGATTGGGGACCTGAAGAAGATATGCTGACGTCGGAAAGGGTAAAAGAGGGCGAATTGGAGAGGCCTTATGCCGCAACTGAAATGGGACTCATATACGTCAACCCAGCAGGACCCGGTGGGGTTCCTG
>JALVYA010000069.1 GCA_027038095.1 Archaeoglobaceae archaeon | reverse complement strand
TGTCCCACATCCAGATTCACGCTCAGGTTTTCCACGGAAGCGTTATCCACGACGAAAAGAATTTCATCCGGAGTTTCGCAAACCCTTCTAACTCCGTTTTCTGTGTAGAGATTTTCCAGCACAACCTCAAAGTCTCTCCCGATCCTGCACAGCTCCCGGAGATTTCTGACAACGTTTTTCAGGCTCTTCTCAATGCTGTTTGCGACATCACCTGCGTGAACGACAACTTTCTTGGCTTCAAGCACCTCGCATACGTCGAAAACCTTTTTCATCACGTCGATGTTTTCCTTTCTGATTTCGCTCAGCTTTACCCTCAAATGCTCTACCGGAGAATTCTGGAACGGAGCGTGAATCGTATAGTTCACGTCGTACAGTTCCTTTAACTCCAGCGCTTTTCTGACCACTCCGTTTCTCAGGAAGTCAAAATCTGCCAGAGACAGTTCTATCAGATCCACCTCTTCTGCACTCACAACTCCACCCGGATTGAGCTCCCTGACAATCCTCGAATTTACGCCTATCATGTTTGCAGCTTCAATCTGAAGTAAAATAAATTTATTCTAATTAAAAAATAGATTGTGTTTAAATTTTATATTTTACACACTGTACTTACGGTAGGTAAGATACTGGTCAAAGATGTCTTTGTTTTATTATTTTTATCTATACATTTTAATTATAACTGTAACTGAAAATAATAAATATTAATAGACAACTAATCAAAATTCGTTTACCGGAAACTCCTGCTTTCCTAGCATCTTTCGCCATCAGCAACTTTGCCGTTACTTCTTCAAACTGTTGTTCATGGCCTTTATAACGTTCGCAAGCTTACCCCACATTGCAACGCCGATATACTCGTATCTGAGTCTCTTCCCGTCAATTCCGAACACTGGCAATGTTTCTTTCAGTGCTTTGATTCTCTTCTCAGCCATGTAGTTGCCGTGCAGATGGTGGCAGTTCTTCGGCGGGCAACCGGCTACGATTATTCCATCCACCTTATTCTCGAGCAAAGCCTTCAGCAGAATCCAGTTTTTAACCGAAGCAGAGCACCTAACTCTGATGCTTCTGAAGTTTGCCGGGAGTTTAAGACCTTTCATCCCCATGAGGTCAGCTGCAGCATAGCTACACCAGTAGCAGAGCAGAGCGAGAATTCTCGGTTCTCCTTCCTCAGCGTGCCTGAACGCCACATCTATTTGATCCATCAACTGCTTATCTTCAAAGTTCATCAGCTGGATCGCGTTAGCTGGGCATGCAGATATGCAGAGTCCGCAACCCTTACAGAATGCCGGATCAGATTTTGCAATCGTACCCTCCATCTTTATCGCGTTGTGCGGACAAACCGCAGCGCAGATTCCGCAACCCGTGCACTTTTCCCCGTCAATCTGCGAAACGTATTTGAGCGGGATTTTGTCGTTCGTAAGAGCCTCGTAGACTTTCATGGCAACGGCACTTCCCGATTCAACGCTTTCCTGCACATCCTTGAATCCTCTGGCTGTTCCAGCGACGAAAACCCTGTCAACGTAGCTCTCCGAAGGTTTAATTATTCTCGGCTGGAACTCGATCGGGAAGCTGTATTCATCCAGAGGCAATCCAAACATCTTCATTAATCTCGCAGATGAAGGAACGAGTGGTTCTGCTAAAACCACGAGGTCTGCGTAGAACTCACCTTCGTCTGTTATAACCTTAAGTTTTCCGTTTTCCTCTGCGACTCTCTCCACTTCAGCTTTCACGAATTCTACCGCCTGAGCTTCAGCTTTTCTTCTGAAGGCCTCAAAAGCTCTGCCGTACGTTCTCAGATCTCTGTATATAACCGTGATTTCGGTTTCCTGATAAACAGCGGACAGCCTCATGGTTAACTTCGACATTATCGGACAGCACAGCTTTGAACAGTACGGTACTCCTTCTTCACTTCTGGAGCCGCTGCAGAGTATGTAGACTATACTTTCCGGTGGCTTTCCGCTGAAGTTTTTAGCAATCAGCCTCTCAAGTTCTAACGTCGTGACGACGTTTGGATGCCTGTAGTTGTACTTCTCAATCTTACTGAGATCATACTTATCGAATCCAGTAGCTATTACTGCTGCGCCGAATGAGTAGCTGTAAGTGGATGGTTTAGCGTCTAGGTTTATGGCGCTGGTTGGGCAAACTTTCAGGCATTCGCCGCACCTGTTACAGTACTCGCCCAGGATGTTGTACGTGTCAGGAATTGCTAAGGCGAAGTCCTTATCGATGGCTTTTCTATTGCTAAATTTCATGTCGAATTCGCTGGGAACTTCCACCGGACAGACTTCCGCGCATTTTCCGCAGCTAACGCATTTGCTGGGATCGACGAATTGCGGTTTCTGCTCTATGGTAACGGAGAAGTTGCCGTTTACTTTTTCGACCTCCTTAACCTCTGCGTTTGTGATTATCTTTATTTTATCGCTGAATGCCGTTTCCCTTGCTATTACCGGCAATACGCACTCGCTCGTGCACATCGAGCTCCAGCCTTCGCACTGAAACAGCAACGGTATCTGTGCTGTGTGACCGCCCAGATAAGGATTCTTTTCGACCAGAACCACGTCTATTCCGGCCTTCGCCAGATCTATGGCGCACTGCATTCCCGCAACTCCGCCGCCCACAATCAGCGCTCTCTTCTCAAGCTTTATGGCTTCTCCCGTTGGTCTGTTTGACTTCAGCCTGACGTAAGCCATCATCAGCTGATCCAGCGCCTTCCTCGTCGCCCCATCCCTGTCCTCGTGCACCCATGCGCACTGCTCCCTTACGTTCGCCACTTCGAACATCGCTCCGTCCAGCCCTGCTTCTTCAAGAATTCTGGCCATCCTGTCTTCGTTCATCTTCAGCGATGACCTCTCCGAACACCCCACAAACAGCAGTCTGTCCACCTTCCCTTTCATCTCTCGAATTACTTCTTCGTAGTTCTCACAGAACAGGTCAACTCTTTTGACTGTTGAAACTCCCTCAAGACTCCTGGCAAAATCGATAAGCCGATCAATGTCTATTCTATCGCTTAAAGTATTGCCACAAGTGCAAACAATTACACCGATGTTCATACTTACATCAAAAAAGCGTGTAACTATTAATTTTTTACTGATTTG
>JALVYA010000068.1 GCA_027038095.1 Archaeoglobaceae archaeon | reverse complement strand
GAAGCTGACGAAGTTATAGCTCCCGGAAAACTTGCCGCAGACGTGGTTGAAAAGATAAGAAAGCCGAGAATCGTTGAATTTCCAATGGGAAGAAGTGAAGAGGTAATAGAAAACCTGTCCAGAGAGCTGGCGGAGAGGTGCGTTGAGGAGGACATAGCTTTCGTTGCTCTGGGGGATGTTATGTTCTACTCCACCTTCATGCACGTTGCGAGAAGGGTAAAAGAGCTTGGAGGAAAAGTTGAGTGCATTCCCGGAGTTCCAAGCTTTACATGTGCTTTCAGCGTTTCTCAGATTTTCTGCGACAGACCTTTAGGAGTTGTAACGGCAAAGGATTTGAAAAACATCAATTCGGATTTCGAGTACTTGGCTGTGCTGAAAGCAACAAAGCCAAAAGAGGTTGCAAGACTTGCGGAAGAGCGGGGCTATACAGTTGAAGCTGTGGTGAGAAGGATGTTCATGGAGGGTGAGGAAGTTTTCGTTAACAGAAATAACGGCAAAATCCCGGAGTTCGAGGACTACTTCACGGTCGTGATACTCAGGAAACGGGACTAAAGGTTAAAAGAGTTGAAGAGGTTAAACTCATCAGTCAAAATTAATAAGCTAGACTTTACAACAGGGCAGAGGTATGAAGAGTAACACGAGCTTTAGAGCCTGCAGGCATGAATGGAAAAAGGATAAAAAACCCGGCAGGCCAAAAGTCTATTTTATTGGAGGGGGGCCGGGAGATCCCGAACTTCTAACTTTAAAAGCTCACAGGTTGCTGTGCGAGGCTGACGTCATAGTTTACGCGGGGTCAATACTTCCTGATGACACTCTGTCAGCCTACAGAGGTGTGAAGGTTAACAGTCACGGAATGAAACTCGAAGAAATAGTTTCTCTGATGGAGAGAGAAGCAAAGTCAGGAAAGCTGGTCGTGAGGGTTCAGAGTGGAGACCCGTCAATATACTCCGCCATAAACGAGCAGATAGACGAGCTGGAGAAGAGAGGAATTGAGTGCGAGGTTATTCCGGGTGTCAGCAGCATTTTTGCATCTGCCTCTGCACTGAAAACCGAACTCACCTCACCCGGCGTTTCGGAATTCGTTTTCGTGGGAAGGCCAGCAGGTAAAACGCTCGAAAGAGATTACCTAAGGGAGGTCGCATCCATACCGTGCACGATAGTTCTGCTGCTCGGAATCGATAAAATAGACTACGTGGCTGAAACGGTGGCTGAGGTGAGGGGGTGGAGCGAACCGGTAGCTGTCGTTTACCACGCGTCGAGAAAGGACGAAGCAGTGATAAAAGGGACGTTGAGGGATATAGCGGAGAAAGTTAAAAAAGCCGGAATAAAGAGAACGGCAACGATAGTGATAGGTAAAATTCTCGAGAACAGGGGAAGGAGGTCTGTCCTATACGGATAGCTGTTGTTGGATTTGGAAAGGACATAAAACAGCTCAGAAGGCTTTCTGAGTGGCTCTCGGCAGACATAGTGCTCTACAGACAGGGCATGTGGAAAGAGCTGTTTGAGAGAGACTACGACGCCGTGGTTGCGTACATGCCCTGCGGAGTCGTTGTGAGAGGTATATGCCCGTACCTGAGAAACAAGTGGGTTGATCCGGCCGTAGTCGTCGTGGACAAAGCCATGAGGTACGCAATACCGATTATCGGCGGACACCACGGAGGAAACGAGATCGCAGAGGAGCTGGAGAAGTTCGGTTTGAAGGCGGTTATAACAACTGCCATGGAGTACTCAGAGGGTCTGAGCATAGGCATCGGATGCAGAAAAGGAGTTAGCCCGGAAGACGTGATTTACGCGATTAAGGCCGCTCTTGCGGAGCTCGGTTACACTCTTGAGGATGTGAGAGTTCTGTCAACGGCAGAAGTAAAGAAAAACGAGAAAGGCTTAGTGGAGGCAGCTAACAGGCTCAAGAAACCCCTCATGTTTCTGGATTCAGAGACCCTTAACTCCATAGACGTTCCGAGCGACAGCGAGGCAAAGAGGGTGGGTCTGAGGAGTGTGGCTGAAGGCTGCGCAATATACTTCTCCAGAGAGAAAACACTGATAATGCCCAAGAGAGTTTACAGAGGCGTTACAGTTGCTGTAGCACGTTAGCGGGGATTGTGGGGATTTTGTCATGTCGGGAAAGCTCTACATCGTCGGAATTGGTCCGGGAAAGAGCGACTTGCTGACCTTAAGGGCTAAAAAAGTGCTGGAAGAGGCTGAAGTCGTTTTAGGCCACAGAACGTATGTGAGGAGAGTGATGGACGTTTTAAATCCAGAAGCAGAGGTGATCGAGAGCAAAATGGGAAAGGAGCTCGAAAGGGTAAAACTGGCTGTTAAACTTTCGAAAGACAGGCGGGTTTGCCTTGTTAGCGGAGGAGATCCGGGGATTTACGGAATGACGTCTCTCGTTCTTGAGTACATCATGGTGAACGGAATCAACGTCAGTTTTGAAGTCGTTCCCGGCGTCACTGCGATGAGTTCGGCCTCTCCTCTGCTGGGATGTCCGGTGAGTGGAGATCACTGCGTGATAAGCCTGAGCGACCTTCTCGTTCCCTGGGATGTCGTGGAAAGGAGGCTGATTTCTGCTCTGCTTGGAGACTTCGTTGTTGTCGTTTACAATCCCTCCAGCCGGAGGAGAGCAAAAAACCTGAAAAGGGCTATGGAAATCGTTCTCAGGCTTAAAGGCGACGTACCGGTAGGTTGCGTGAAAAATGCGGAAAGGGAGAAGACAGAAGTGTGGGTAACAAAGCCCTCAGAGGTTGTGGAGGAACTGGAGAAGGGGGAGAACAGGATAGACATGCACACGATACTGTTCATTCCCTCATCCGAAACGGTATTTGACGGAAAAAGAATGCTCACGCCGAGAGGCTACTCCTCGAAGTACGAACTGCACGAGATGTACGAGTCGAGAGAGTGCCCTGAAAATTCACTGAAATTGCTTGAGGAGGTGTCCGGAGCGAGGACGAATGAGGGGCTGAGGATTGCCGAAAAGAGTGCTGGTGTTGCCAGAATGCTACTGAGCCGGGCGAGGTTTGGTGAACTGGAGAGGTTCATAGCTGAGAGGTGCGTAACGGCAACAGCAGACCCGTCGATTTCAGCCCTGCTCAGGTTTAACAGAACGGAGGATGTTGTAAGGGCAATGAAAT
>JALVYA010000067.1 GCA_027038095.1 Archaeoglobaceae archaeon | reverse complement strand
CGGAAAAGAGGTTTTTGTCTCGTTTAAATTTGAAGACACCAGAATAATAAGGCGGTAAGATCGTGAAGGGCAGAGCAACGGACATAACCTACAGGCCTGTGGGGATAATTTACACTCCATTTAAAGAGCCCAGAGGTACACCAATACAGCCAGCAGCTGCTGCGGGCGTTAACGGAAAAGTTGTGATTTTTCCAGAGTACGCTGAGGGTTTGAAAGACCTCGAGGGATTTTCTCACGTCATCCTGATATACCACTTTCACCTGATCAGGAGATCGATGTTAAGGGTGAGACCGTTTCTCGACGACGAGATGCACGGGGTATTTTCTACCCGCGCACCCTGCAGACCCAACCCAATTGGCATTTCGGTGGTTCGCCTCAAAAGGTTGGAAGGGAACGTTCTGCACGTTCAGGACGTGGATATCGTGAACGAAACGCCTCTTCTCGACATAAAACCCTACGTCCCCGAATTTGATGTGAGAGCTGTGGAAAAGACGGGGTGGCTCGAGAAAAACGCACGCAGGTCTTCGGAATTCAGAGACGACGGCAGATTCGTGGAGTAGTTGAGATTAAATTTAATCAATCAAAAGATCAAGAGTCAGAAAAACTCCGCTATGCTCACCTGCCTGTTAGTGTCGCTTTCAAACAGGGATTTTATTTCGACCTCTATCAGTTTCAGCCTCTGCTTGATGTAGTTGCTGACCCTGTACTTCTCGCTCAGCTCAATGGAGATGTCCAGATATTTTCTTATCGAACCGAAGTGAACAGACAGGGTTAGGTTACCACCACACCTCAGGCATTTGCCCGAGAGCGGTACTCTCCTGTACTTTGCGTTGCAGTTAACGCACCTGAACTCCTGCCTCGAGAATGCCCTCAGGTTTCCTATTATGTCCGGTAAGAAGTGCCTGTTTATCACCCTTTCAGCAACATCATCCTCGTCAACGGCAATTATCTTCTCAGCCAGCGCCATCTGAGCCTTTACCTTGTCCTGCATTGATTTCAACGACTTGTAGGCACTCTCCTTAACACCCATGGCTATGTCCTCCGTGTCGTGGGTGAAAGCCAGACAGCAGTCCCTGTAATCCGTATCGAGCCTGTCTTCCACTCTCTCTATGTAGCAGCAGACGTCTTTTGGATTTGCGTAGTCGAGCGTGGCTGTGTAGAACTCAAGCGGATACCTCTCGACTATGTCCATGTTGTGGACTTCGCTGTCGACCTCCTTCGGATCAATGACGGTCGTGAGCACGAGAGGTGCGTCCATTCTGCCACCCCTCTTGTCTGGCAGGTAAGCTCTCGAAAAGTTCAGCAGGCCGTCGAGCAGCAGCATCACGCAGTCCTCATCTCCGTCGCAATTCCTCCTCTTCGCTGCGTGGAAGTAAGGATGTGCGTAGCCGGCCAGAACGTCTGCGAATCCTATTATCCTTCCCAGAACGCCGGCAGACGTGTGAGGTGCGAGACCGATGACGAGGTGACCTATGAGGTCTTCGGGTTTTTCCACGCTGTAAAACGGCTCGAGCCCGTAGAACTTTACCAGCAGATCGTCCACGAATTTTGCCACCTTAACGAGGTAATCTCCAGCATTTTTTGCCAGTATAACGTCCTGAGGCTTCAGCTCGACGATCTGTTCTTCGCTTTTCAGCTCCCTTCCCTTCCAGTCGTGCTCGTAACCGAGTTCTCGCAGCTTTTCAACGCTGACCCCAATCTCTTTTGGCCTGAAATGAGTAACCGGTACATCTGTCATGTCAAACCTCGCAGTCCCGTCCTTGAACACGTAAACTCCGTGTTTGGCTCTCAGTATTCCTTTTTCCAGCCTCTCCGGAATTTTCAGCTTCGAAGTCATTCCCATAACGCCCTTTATGGTCGAAAAGCTGTCTCTCTCACCCAGATTCTCCAGAGCCTTTTCGTACAGCTCCCTTATGTTCACATCTCTTTTCGAGTACGCTATGGTTTCTCCTCCGCATTTCGGACACTCTTCGCTCCCGGTCTTCATCCTGCACTTCGGGCAGTAGTAAACCTGTTCCGTCAGCCCGCCGCACTCGCACTTCAGCCAGAAGGTCTCCCTTCCACAGTTCTTGCACTTCCTCACAGCAACTTCCACGTTTATGATTCCCTTTGCAGAATTGTAGGAGGATGAGTAGTTTATGGCGTTCTTTATGTCTCTCGTTTTTCCTCCAGCCTGCCCGAGAGGAAAGAGAATCTGAGGGGGCGGACTCATCTTTCTTTCCTTGGCTTTTTCGGGCCTCCCCATCCTCGCTCCTATTCTCCACGGAGAACGGGCTCTTACGTCAAGGCCTGAGAGCCTTCTGACGAGTTCGAGGGCGTTAAGGGAGTCATCTTCGGGAACGTGAACTCTCTTCTTCAGGTTTTCGTCCAGACCCAGACACCTTGCGAGAACCTTCCACCTTTCCAGAACAACTTTCCCGTTTCTTACCTTGTGCTGAACCAGCAGCTTTTCCAGTATTTCTTTTCCTTTTTTTCCTCTTTCGTCCAGATCAGCCGTTAAAATCTCTATTTTTCCTTCAACCTTACCGCACTCGCTCAGCCAGTCCCTCAAAAACAGAACTTCTTCACGCGAGAGGTCGTGCCAGAGGTAAGTGTATTCCGGGTGAAGCGGTGCGCCGTATTCGTCACAGAGTTTAAGGGCAAGCTCCTCGCTTACTTTCTCCTTCAGGAATCTGGGAGGTATTTTGAGTTTCTCGCACTCCTGAACCCACCACTCGTAAACGAAAGGAGATGGAAGCAGGGGGTGGTTGTTTTCCAGAAAGTCCCCGAAGTTTATGAGTATTTCACCCAGATCAAGGATTTTATCCACCTCATCCCTTATTGTAAGGGCTTCGGAAAAGCTGTCCACTCTCACGACGTCTCCATTCCTCAACCTTACTGTCGGCCCCTCTATTGAGGTAACGGGAACCACGCTTCCCGCTTTTCCCGGCCTCTCGACTTTCAGCTGGGTTCCCACCGCTATAAAGCCATCCGTTATAACCATTGTTGCCGGATTTATTCCAACAGTGGCAAAGCCCGAATTTCTAGCTCTGCCGTACCTCAGCCTGAAACCTCCCCTGCGGGAGGGGTGACAGAACACCGGTCTCCCCGCAACTATGTCCGAGAGGTACTTGTCTTTTGGCTTTACAGCGTTTTCACTTTTGCTGTCGTTTT
>JALVYA010000066.1 GCA_027038095.1 Archaeoglobaceae archaeon | reverse complement strand
GTTATCCGTAACCAACAATGCCCTTTGCCGTAACTCTTGCCCTCTCCTGCTTGGACTTCTCCTCGAACCTTTCGTAGAACGACATCATCGATTCCGTTATGCTTGGCTTGACCTTCTTTAATGCCTCGATGAAGTGCCTCCTTTCAACGTATTCTGCGTTCAGGTTCTCTCTCATCGCGAGCATGACAGCTTCTCTGCAAATCGCTTCTATGTCAGCTCCAACGTATCCTTCAGTGAGTTCGGCGAGCTCCATCAGGTCAACTCCTCTGAGTGGCATGTTGCGCGTGTGTATTCTGAATATTGCAAGCCTGCTCTTCTTGTCTGGAGGAGTGACGAAAACGAGTCTATCAAATCTACCGGGTCTCAGCAGAGCTGGATCCAGCATGTCAGGCCTGTTCGTGGCCCCTATTACTATAACCCCTTCGAGGTCTTCAAGTCCGTCCATTTCCGTCAGGAGCTGGTTCACGACTCTTTCCACAGCTCTCGTTCCCTCGTCAACGCCTCTTATTGGTGCTATTGCATCTATTTCGTCGAAGAATATGATGCACGGAGCCACCTGCCTCGCCTTGCGAAATATCTTTCTAACGGCTTTTTCGCTCTCTCCGAGCCACTTGCTGAGAAGTTCGCTCCCCTTCACGCTTATGAAGTTTGCGTTGCTCTCGTTCGCAACAGCCTTGGCTATCAGCGTTTTACCTGTTCCCGGAGGTCCGTAGAGAAGAACTCCCTTTGGAGGTCTTATCCCGAACCTCTTGAACTTTTCCGGATAGCGAAGCGGCCACTCCACGGCCTCGATAACTTCCTTCTTAACGTCTTCAAGCCCTCCAACGTCATCCCAGCTGACTTTCGGAATTTCAACGAGCACTTCTCTCATTGCCGAAGGTTCGATACCCTTCATTGCCTCCTTAAAGTCGTTCATCGTAACTCTTATTGATTCGAGTAAATCTGCAGGCAGTTCCTCGCTGTTCAGGTCTATGCGCGGCAGGTATCTCCTCAGAGCCACCATTGCAGCTTCCTTGCACAGAGCCTCTATGTCCGCTCCAACGAATCCGTGAGTTTGATCAGCTATTGCCTGAAGCATTACCTTTATTATGTTTCTGTCCAGCTCTCCCCTCATCTCCTCCGGTATCAGCTTGTCTATACAGGCTTTGATCTCCTTCTCATCGTCGGTGTCCTCGACTTCCTCGATGGCGAGCAAGACTTTCTCGGAATCCTCGTCGTTCTCCTCCAGGGACTTCTTCAGGTTGTACAGCGCTGGCAGGACGAATTCTCTTTTGTACTCCGGCTCGAGAGGCATGTTCCTCGTGTGAATCTGAAGGATTTCGAACCTGCCCTCTCTATCGGGTACGCCTATCTCTATTTCTCTGTCAAACCTTCCCGGCCTTCTGAGAGCTGGATCCACCGCATCTATTCTGTTCGTAGCTCCAATGACGATAACCTGACCTCTTTCTTCCAGCCCGTCCATCAGGGTTAGAAGCTGAGCAACCACTCTCCTCTCAACTTCTCCCGTTACGTCCTCTCTTCTCGGCGCTATCGAGTCGATTTCGTCTATGAAGATGATTGAAGGGCTGTTATCCTTCGCCTCCTCGAATATCTCCCTCAGTCTCTGCTCGCTCTCTCCGTAAAACTTGCTCATAATTTCCGGACCGTTTATCGTGTAGTAGCTTGCACCTATTTCGTTCGCAACAGCCTTGGCTATCAGCGTTTTACCCGTTCCCGGTGGACCGTGAAGTAAAACGCCCTTTGGCGGATCTATTCCGAGCCTCTGGAACAGTTCAGGATAGCGGAGCGGAAGCTCTATGATCTCCCTTACCTTCTGCAGCTCAGCTTTCAATCCACCTATGTCTTCATACGTAACTCCACCTCTGCCAAGCCTCTCGAAGCCCTTTGCCGGTCTGTCCCTGTATATCACTCTTGTGGACTCATCAATTATGACCACGCCTTTTGGCTCCGTTTTTACAGCCACGAAGAGTAAGGCCTGATTCTGACCGTACTTCCCGAATCCCGCGAGGGCTGGAGCACCAATTATGGGAATTAAGTCTCCTTCTATAACAGGTCTCTTTAAGAGCTGGTGTTTCAGGTAATCTCCAACGTCCATTCCGTAAACTCTGAAGTCCATCTTTTTGAGGGGGGCGATTATCACAACTTTTGCGGGCTGATAGTTAGCTTTTCTGACTTTAATCGTGTCTCCAACGCTGACCCCGGCGTTTTCCCTTATAAACCGGTCAATTCTTATTATGTCCCTTCCCCAGTCTCTCTTTGGCGCTCTCCAGACTTTTGCAACTGTTTTTCTCTTACCTTCAATTTCTATTATGTCTCCGGGTGAAATTTGAAGTCTGATCATTGCATCCGGATCTAAACGAGCGATACCTCTACCAGAATCGCTCGGATAAGCCTGATTTACTTTGAGTGTTAGTTCAGGTGCCATGAATATGATTAATATAAGAACATATATAAATACTTCCCTGAGCGGTGCTGCAGACACGCATTCGTTAAAAATTAAGAGGTTATAACCTGAACAGGTGAAATTAAATACTGAAAGAGCTAAACATTTATAACTTATAAACTATTTATAGCTTACAATCTGCCCAGCCACATCTTTACTATGCATTTGAACATGTACAGGCTGTCTTTTGCAATTTTAACTCTCGTCTCTTCCCCCTGCTTCCAGCGAACGGGTATTTCAACAACATCGTATCCCATTCTCTGAGCAAGAACGAGCACTTCCGTATCCCAGAACCAGTGGTTATCTTTCACGTTTGGAATTATGGAGAGTATGACATCCCTTCTGAATGCCTTGAAACCGCACTGATGGTCAGAGAGCCTGGATCCGAGAAGCAGCCTGACGAGAAAGTTGTAAATCTTCGACGGTATGTCTCTCTTCAAAGGCCTCTCAGTAACGCTATCCTTTTTCAGCCTTGATCCAATGGCTATTCCGTGCTTCATGGCTTTATCCAGTAACTCCGGAAGATGAGACAAGTCGGTGGAGAGGTCAACATCCAGAAAAGCAATTACATCACCCTTTGCAAAAGAGAACGCTCTGTTGAGAGCTCCGCCCCTGCCAAGCCTTTCATCTGAGTGCAGATGCAGTATTTTTTTACCGTCTGCGAGTTTTGCCGCAATTTTGTCAGTTCCGTCAGTGGAACCATCTTCAGCTATTATTA
>JALVYA010000065.1 GCA_027038095.1 Archaeoglobaceae archaeon | reverse complement strand
GTTCTGGTTGTTGCACTGGCAATAACTTTGATATCGATTGCACCCGTTTTTGCCTTTGAGCAATCCTGTGCTCTCTGCCACCGCAGCATATCTGAAAATTACTCTACGAGTCTTCATTACACGATTGCAGGCATAAGAATAGCATGGAAACAGGGAGCGGGACGTCAATTCAACATGAGCATGCCGAAGTTCTGCTGGAAGTGCCACGTGGAGAGCTGTACGGAATGCCACACGTACCATGGTGAGATACCAAACATGAGCAAATGTGTTGAGTGCCATGAGCACAACGTCGGAGTTAACTACGAGGGCTACTTAATTGAAAAGATGGGCAAGGGACCGAGTCCGGACATACACTACGTTTATGGTCTTAACTGTACTGACTGTCACAGCAGTACGGAAATACACGGTGATGGCCACAAGTACACTTTCAGCTGGTATGCCGTTAAGGTGAACTGTCTGGACTGCCACGGAAAGTCGAATCTGACAATAAAAGGTATGAAGGTGAAAAAGTACAACCCCAACCTGCTCGTTCACAGATTGCATGCGGGCAAAGTTTCCTGTGTTGCCTGCCACGCCGTTTGGTATCAGACATGCATAAACTGCCATCTCGACACGGGTAAGATCGACCGCATAACAACGAGCGAGTTCCACCTGATAGTCGGGCCTGATGGAAAGCTCTACCCTGCGGTTAGAATGATAGTTTCCTACAAGAACAGAACTACGTCGAGCTTTGGAATTATTCTGCCACACACCATAAGTGCAAAGGGCAGACCGTGCAGGGACTGTCACACAAACCTGAGCTTTGTGTATCATCCAAAAGTTGACTCTCTGATTGGTCCACCCAGCATAGCTTACGTGCCTCCAAACGTAAACATAACCAAGTTTGCGGAGAACTACACCCTCATAAAGCCGGACGAGAAATTCGCAACACCACCATCGGTGATAGTTGTGGACCTGCACAACTTTGGAATTCCGCTCAAAGTAAACATAACGCAGCTTGGCACTCTGATAATAACCGGTGTGCTTGTTGGTATACTCATACACCTGCTTAAGCGCAGAATTACTCTCGGGAGGTGGATTGGATGAGCCACCAGCAGAATTACGAAACAATGGAGGTTGAAAGGCACCACCTGTTTTACAGGTTATGCCACTGGGGTATAGTTTCAACCGGACTGATAATAGGGTGGACTGGCCTGAGGCTCGGAAATCTCTACGGAATAACGTGGCCGGACATGCTGACAGCTTTGAAGATACACGTTTATCTCGGTTTCATCTTTGGAGCTCTCTGGGTGCTTCTGTTTGCTTACGTGGTTAAACACGAATGGGAGTGGTTTTCGCCGAGGAGATTTCCGTACGCAATAAAGTTCTTCATAAAAGAAATGTTAGCGTGGACAGGTATAGGGCCGCACATAGAAGACCCGAGAGGTGTTGACCCGGAGGGGAGGTACGTAGAAAAGCTAGTGCCAACTGAGGTTATGGTTCTCTGGATGTACTTGTTCATGGCGGCGATAATGGGCATAACTGGATTCACGCTCTACTACCGGAACCAGTACTTTGCACCGATAATAAACTGGGCCAACCAGATAGCGCCGGCATTTGGATTGAGCAGTGGAATAATGCTGATAAGAGCGATACACAGACTTTTCATGTACCTTTTCCTGATGACAATGCTCATCCACGCCTACGCAGTTATAATCTTCGACGTTGTTGGTTCCATGATTACGGGCAAGAGAAGGGAAAGAGTAATAAGAGTCAGAAGAAGGCACTGAAAACTAAAAATATTTATTTTATTTACTAATTTTTTTATTATATTATTTTAATGTTTCATAAATTATTCAGCTTTTCGACTTTTTAGATTTCGAGTTAAACTATTGAATTGAAAAACTTTTAACTCTAACAAAAAACTTATGTAAACGTGATGAGGTAGTTGTCTAATTATGACGTTGTTAAAGACCTTGGGTAGTTAAACTGTTATGGGGGTGGTAAAATGATGGATAAAATTTCACTGTTCATGCACCTTGTGGAAAACCCGGCTACCAAAAAAACGCTTCAGGCTTTAACCGGTTACTGCGAAAAATGTGGGAAGAGCAGACTGGAATCCGCTCTTGAGCTGTTCGTCGGGGTTAAGTCACCCAACGAGGCGTGCTGGAAATGCAGACTTGCTGAAAAGGCTCTTGAGCCCGTTCTTGAAAGTGGAGCCAGAGCTTTTAACATTACTCTTGACGAGTTAAAGGAGAAGTTTAAGGACTCTTACTGGAGAAAGGGTCTGGCGAGCGTCATAAAGGGACTTGCTTACTTTGGAGTTAGAAAGCCCTTTGTTCCCGGCGCACCGTTTCAGGTCGTGTGGGATGTTACGTATGCCTGTAATTTGAGGTGCAAACACTGTTATGCCACTGCCGGAAAACCCCTTCCGGATGAGCTGACGACCGAAGAGGCTATGGATGCGATAGACAAGCTCAACAGACTTGGCGTTACCATAATCTCCTTTTCCGGAGGGGAACCGCTGGTGAGAAAGGACATCTACGAGCTGATGAGCTATGCTCACGAAAAAGGAATTTACGTCGCTGTTGCCACGAATGGAACGCTGATAAGCGAAGAAGTTGCCAGAAAGATGAAAGAGGCTGGAGTGGGATACGTGCAGATAAGCATAGACGGAACGAAGGAAACGCACGAGAGCTTCAGAGGCATAAAGGGGTGTTACGACCGGGCTGTGGAGGGTATAAAAAACTGCGTGAAGCAGAACTTCTTCGTAAACGTTTCAATGACCGTCACGAAGTACAACTACCACGATGTGGATGCAGTAATATCTCTCTGTGAAGAGCTTGGAGTTGACTGGTTCATGCACTACAACTTCATACCGACTGGAAGAGGCAGAGAAATAGTGGACAGAGACATAACTCCACAGCAGAGGGAAGAACTGCTAATAAAACTGTACATGAAAAACTTCGAGAGCAAAATCAGCCTGCTTTCAACAGCTCCCCAGTTTGCGAGAGTTGCACTCCAGTGTGCGAGTGATGAAAAGTGTTTCATTCCAACGCACTTCTACAACATATCAGCAGGAGAGAGGTTAAAAGACCTCGCCGAATTCATAGGTGGCTGTGGAGCTGGAAGGTTTTACATGTCCATGAGGGCGAACGGTGACATACAGCCGTGCGTTTTCTTTCCGCTGAAGCTCGGAAACATAAGGGAGATGAGCGCAAAAGACCTAGAGGACTTCTGGAGAAACAACAGGGTTTTCGAAGAGTTAAGAAACAAGGACCTGATTGAGGGCTGTGGAAACTGTGAGTACAGGTACTACTGCGGCGGCTGCAGGGCGAGGGCTTACAACTACTTCAAAGACTACCTCAAACCTGACCCCGGCTGCATAAGAAACATAAAATACTGGGAGGCCATTCAAAAAACAGCAGTCCACTGATTTTAGCCAGCTTAACTTTTACAAATCCTTTTAAGTGCAAACCTTGTGCATAAAAACGGGCAAAAATGTTATATTCTTTTATAATTACTGCTCGGACAATGAACTACTACAGCTTGGATAGGTTCAACAACTGGATAAATAAGATAAGGGAATCACATATTGATTTTAGCGATCCAGAGTCACTGGTCGTATTTGACCGTATGATGGAGGATCTGGTTGTTGCGTGTTTGAACGTAATCAGGGCTGTAAAGGAGAGAGAGTTAACGAAAAAAAATGCCGTTAAAGAGCTTAAAGAAATAGAAGAGATCGTAACAGGTAACGTTGACTTTGAAGACCCGGTGAAAAACGATTTTTTCGAGTACATAAGAGAAGGCCTGAGGGCGATTGTGAACTCGGCGATATACTGTCTGGAAGGTAAACTCAGTAAAAAGAGTTTCGACAGCCTGATTAAAGAAGCGGTCAAAAAAGAGAAAAAAGGCGATCTGGAAGGTGCGTTTGACCTTATTGTCCGGATCGGAGCCAAAGTCTTCAGAGGAGAAAAACTGCCAGAAGAGCTCTTAATTCCTGAAGACAGCGTTGTGTTGAGCTGGATAGATGGAATCGATGCGATAAACACGGTGATGCTGCTGATGGAGATCGACTCGTCGGAGGTTGAATGAGCTTAACAGATGAGCTTAACGAAATCCGAATTTGCAGAATTTGCAGAGTAACTGAGAAATGAGGAAGATGTCGTTTTCTCTCAGCACGAAGGTCGTTAAAGCTGCAAAAAAAGGTCTCGGTTACGAGCTTTACAGAGCTTTAATTTTCGAGTACGGGAAGAGGGGAGAAAAAGCGTTCTTTTACCTGAAGGAGAGGAGAGTCAAAAAATACAGGGATTTCTTTGTCGTCGTTGGAACGAACGAGTACATCGTGGACGGCAACTTCTGTACATGCATGGACTTTCAGTTCAACCTGAAAGCGAGAGGTGCATGCTCCCACATAATTGCAGTGAGGCTTGCGAGAATTATGAAGCTCTACGAGTACTACGACTGCTACTACGTCGACTTTCTCAGGGGTAAAAAGGCCGGAAAACAGAATTAAAAGAGCAGAAAACGTTTTTTACGACAGGAGTCTGCACTTTTTTATGAGCTGTGTGCTCAGCGGAGAAGAAATCAGAAAGCTCGTTAAGGAGAGAGGACTGATAAAAAGCTACATCGACCTTGATACGCAGATTCAGCCCAACGGGTTTGACTGCACGCTCAGGTCGATTTACAGAATTCGTGGCGCGGGAAAAATAGACTTCAGCAATAGGGAGAGAGTTTTACCCGAAACGGAGGAAATGGAATTTGAGGATGACTGGATTTTTCTGGATAAAGGCGTGTACAGGGCGAGGCTGAACGAGGTTGTCGATCTGCCAAAAGACATGATGGCAATTGGAAGGCCTAGAAGCTCCTTGATAAGGTGCGGGGCAAACGTTCTCACGGCAGTCTGGGATGCCGGATACAGGGGGAGGAGTGAAGTTGGAATAGTCGTTTACAGCGGGTTATGGCTGAAGAGAAACGCCAGAATAGTGCAGCTCGTATTCATGAGACTCGATAGAGAAAGCGAGGGTTATGCAGGAGCTTATCAAAACGAGGGACTGTGACTGTACTGTATGTGGAGGAGCAAAACTCAGAAAAACTCAGGGTTTAACCATATCCCATGTTTATAACTGACGACCACATGCACCTGTACAGGTATAAACGCTTGGAAGCGTTAAAGGAGTTCAAAAGAGCTGGAGGGACGCATGTACTTCTCGTTAACTTACCTTCCAGCTACTACGGTATCTTTCCTGCAGAGGGAAAGAGTTTCAAACACGTGTTCGACAGCCACATCAGGCTGGTTGAAGAAGCGAATACCGTGGTCAGGGCTTACGCTGTTTTGGGTGTTCACCCGGCTGAAATAACTGTTATTGGAGAAAAGCTGGGATACGAGGCTGCTGCTGAGATAATGAAGGACGCACTGGAAATAGCGGGAAAATACGTCGAAGAGGGTAGAGCAGTTGCAATAAAGAGTGGCAGACCCCACTACACGGTGAGCGAAAAAGTCTGGGAGCTCAGCAACGAAGTGATGTTTCACGCATTCGAAATAGCGAAAGACGTTGATTGTGCGGTCCAGCTTCACACTGAGAGTTTCAGCAGAAAGGGTATAGAAGAAATAGCAGAAATGGCGAAAAAAGCGGGCATAAAGCTACACAGGGTCGTAAAGCATTTTGCCCCTCCCGCAATAGACGTATTCGAAGAGGTCGGCATATTTCCTTCGGTAATAGCAATGGGCGACAACGTGCTGAAGGCGTCGATAACGGGTGATAGGTTTACAGTTGAAACGGACTACATAGACGACCCGAACAGACCGGGAGCCGTTCTGGGCCCAAAGACAGTTCCCAAAAAGATGAAAGAACTGTTAAAAAAAGGATTTGACGAGGATTTCGTAATGAAAATATGCAAGGACAACGTGGAAAAGGTTTATGGAATTGAACTTTAACCGTTTTTATCGCCGGCACAGCTCCCAATTTTTATTTTTCCTGAAAAGTGAAAAAGATAACAGCAATCAGCACTTTCTCCCGATAACTATAAACCCCGTGTGCCACACCCTTGTTACGGGTCTGGTTCCAACCCTCTTGAACTCGTAGTCGTTCTTCAGCAGTTCAAAACATTCGAGCTCGACAAAGCCCGTTTTTTTCATCGTTTCGTAAGCCCTCCTTGACGGCTCTATGTACGGATTGTAAACAGCCAGATACCCTCCAGCGTTGAGGAGTTTTTTTGCCTTTGGAATGAATACGTAATCGTCTTTCATGTCCAGAACTATCAGGTCGAATTCTTTTTTAAAGCCGTCCGCAACGTAATTCACGTCTCCAACTATCTGGTGAATGTTTTTCAGGTTCGCAAGCCTGAAGTTTTCTCTCGCTATTTTTGCGAACTCGCGCCTTTTTTCAACCGTTACGACCTCACCGTACCTGTTGAAGTAAGCGATGTACGCAGCAATCATCCCACTGCCCGTTCCCGCATCGAGAACGAGAGAATCAGGCCTGAGACCACTCGTTACTATTATCGCTCCAATGTCCTTCGGCATTATTGGCGTCGCCGACCTCTTGAAGTGTCTGAAAAAATCAGATGGGGCAAACGGCAGGATTTTAAAAGTGTGCCCTGTATGCGTTTTTACCTCATCTCCATAACTTTTTCCTGCAAGCTCTTCGAGGTCGATAACGCCTCTGTGGGTGTGCAGCTTTCCTTTAAAACTCGTTACGAGAAAACTGTCCTTTCCGCTGACTATCACGACTGGTGGTTCCAGTGGCATGGTTTTACCCTGAACGTTAGAGGTTCTGGAGCTTCATCAGAGCTTCAGCCAGATCTCCTTTTGCCTCTTCGAGTGCCTTTCTCGCCTCTTCCCTGCTCACGCCAGCCTGTTCGGCTACAAGTTCAACGTCCTCTTCCTTTATTTCTACTCTCTCCACGACCTCGTAGCTTCCGGTGATCTGAAAGGTTTCAACGCCTCTCGCACACATCTTTGTTACGTTCGGATTTCTGAATATCAGATCCTCGCTCCTCGTTCTTATTATCACCTCGACTGCCGGAACCTCTTCGATGTCTATTCCCATCTGCTTCATCATTTTCTTGAGCTGGTTGGGGTTTGTCGGAAACATAGTCCTGATTTTCGTGTATTGTTATTTTTGTTTTTGGTTTGTTGGTCTGTTCAACCGGTCTTGCATTGCTGGCAGCAAGCTGCCGGTAGCTAACTGAGCATTTACAGATTTAAACTTCATTTGACTGAAAAAGGGGATAACGTTAATATGCGGAAATCCAGAAAATGCCGATTATGAAAATAATAGCGTTCGTGGGATTACCACTCAGCGGTAAAAGCACAGCCTCGTCTGTGGCGAGAGAAATGGGCATACCAGTGGTGGTTATGGGTGACGTTGTAAGAGAGGAAGTGAAAAGGAGGGGTTTACCGCTGACAGACGAGAACGCTGGAAAAGTGGCCAGCGAACTCAGGGAGAAGGAGGGAATGGACGCTATAGCCAAGAGATGCATACCGAAGATAAGAGAAGCGAATTCAGATGTGGTCGTGGTTGACGGAGTGAGGGGTATTGCTGAGGTTGAGAGGTTCAGGAAGGTTTTTGGAGATGACTTCGTTCTCATATCCATAGAGTGTCCTCTGGAGATCAGGTTTGAAAGAGCAAAGAAAAGGCAGAGAGAGGACGACAGAAGCATTAAAAGCGTTGAAGAGCTGAAGAGGAGAGATGAAAGAGAGATTGCGTGGGGCATGTTCGAGGCAATGAACAGAGCCAGTCTGACGGTGGAAAATACAACAGATATAGACGATTTCAGGGAAAAAATAAAGGAGATCCTCAAGACATTTACGAAGAGAGTTGAAGCTGAAGTGGAAGTCAGGGTAAATCCGACTGAAGACGTTGAGAAAGTAAAAAAAGCTGTAGAGAACCTTTTTCCAGATATCGAGCTGAAGTACGATGAAGATAGAGGCGTTTTGATCGGTAAAACTGAGAAACTCGAGAAGTTCAGAGAGCTTTTGAGAAGGCAGAGAATACTCGACACGGCGAGAACAGAACTCAGGAGAGGATGGAAGGGAAAGGAGTCAACCGTGTTTATAAACAAGCAGGCGGCAAGTGTTTCGAGGATAAATTTCACGGAGGAGAATGCTGTTCTATCCCCGATAGTCGTTACGTTCAGGGTTTACGGAATTCCTTTTGAAAGGTTCATAGACTGGCTAACTCCGGAAACCGTAAATGGAAAACCGGTTAAGGAAATTGACCTCTGGAGCGATGAAGTTTGAAGAAGTTCATCGAATTCATGGCAAAGTACGACGGAAGCGTGACAGACCTTTTAAAAGCTGTTTTTGGCAGAATACAGTTCCGGATTTTAAAGCAGTGGAGAGGAGAAGCAACGGCGTTTGCTGAAAAGCTTGCCATAAGCAGATCGGAAATCGTGAACTACAGGGTCGTTCTGTTCACTTCTGGAAAGCCCGTTTGCCTTGCGCTTTCGGCAATTCCACTCAGCAGAGTGAATGGAGAGTTTAAAGAGTCTCTGAGCGAAGATGAAATTCCGCTTGGAGAGATTATGAAAAAGCACAAACTCGGTGTTAAAAGGAAAATTGTGTACAGTATTACGACAGATGACGTTTGCAGGGTTTCGGAAATGCTTTCATATTACAGCTCAGCACATATCAATTACTGTCCAGATGATGTGCTTAAAGGAGAGATGTATTTTGTCAGAAACTACGTAATGCTGAAAGAGAGCACTCCATTCGCCGATGTCGTCGAAGTGTTTAATGTCGGTGCATTTCTGTGATTAAATCTTTCTGTGATTAATTTTAAATATTAAACTAAAAATCTAACAAGTAAAGTACAAATCAATCGAAACCGAGGTTTTCTCTCACCTTCACGACGTCTCCAACCACTATTATTGTGGGACCTGTTACGTCTTTAGCTTTTCCTGCTATGTCTCTCAGGTTTCCGGTAACAACCCTCTGTTTTGCTGTTGTCCCGTTCTCAACGACCGCAACAGGCGTTTCTGGATCTCTCCCGGCTTTTATCAGGTTTGTGCATATCTCCTCGAGTGTATCTCTTCCCATCAGTATTACTATGGTTCCCTTCAGAGGAGCGTTTTTCCACTCCTCGACGTCATCTCTCCCGGCAACGACAAGAATTGTGGATGAAAACCCCGGATGCGTGAGAGGTATGCCTGCAGAGGCTGGAACTGAATTTATGCTGCTCACACCCGGAACGACTTCAAAGGGAATACCTTCTTTCGTCAGAAATTCGGCTTCTATTCCACCTCTGCCAAAGACGAAGGGGTCTCCACCTTTAAGTCTCACTACGATTTTACCCGAAAGAGCGAAGCTTTTCATCATTTCGTTTATTTCCTCCTGCCTTCTCATTCCCTTTTCTCCACTGTTTTTTCCGACGTAAATGGCAGTTTTTCCAAGTTTTTTTATCAGTTCCACTATCTTTTCACCGACAAGCTTGTCGTAAAGTATGACATCTGCCTCTTTCATCAGCCTCATCGCTTTTACAGTCAGCAACTCCGGGTCTCCCGGCCCGGCTCCAACTATGTAAACCTTTCCGGGTTTTTTCATCTGACCTCTCCGGCTTCGCTGGGTATTTATTTTCCCCGGTTAGCTATTCTTAACGATTATTCCATAAAGATTTTTCAATAATTTCCTGAACTTTAGGAAACATCGATTTAATAAATTTTCTTCAAATTTCAATAGCCCTAAGTTAGTGATATCGGCAAATAACGGCGAATGAACTTCGAAAGACTTATATATTGTAAAACTATGCTGTGTTTTAAACGGAGGTGAGAATTTGTCAGAAACACCTTTGCTTGACCAGATTCCAGATGGGCCCTGGCCCAGTTTTGTGAAAGAAATTAGGAAAACAGCAGAACTGCAGGAAAAAGCGATTAAAGAGGGCAAAGAAATCAAAATGCCCGGTTGCGCAAAAGCACTTTTAAAGCAGCTTGAAAGGAGTTACGAGGATAAGAAAACGCACTGGAAACACGGTGGTATAGTTTCGGTTGTTGGTTACGGTGGTGGAGTTATAGGAAGGTATTCAGATCTCGGTGACGAGCTGCCCGAGGTGCACCACTTCCACACGATACGTGTTAACATGCCAGCAGGGTGGTTCTACTCGACGAAAGCACTCAGACAGCTCATGGATGTCTGGGAGAAGTGGGGTAGTGGTCTTCTGAACATGCACGGTTCAACCGGTGACATAATTCTCCTAGGAACGAGGAGCGAGTATCTGCAGCCATGCTTTGAAGACATGATGAAGATGGACCCACCATTTGACATCGGTGGTTCGGGTTCTGACCTGAGAACACCGTCCGCGTGCATGGGTCCGGCTCTGTGTGAGTTCGCATGCTTTGACACGCTCGACCTGTGCTATGATCTCACAATGGAATACCAGAACGAGCTGCACAGGCCAATGTGGCCTTACAAGTTCAAGTTCAAGATATCGGGATGCCCGAACGACTGCGTTGCTGCCAAGGCAAGATCTGACTTTGCTATAATTGGAACTTGGAAGGGAGACATCCAGATCGATCAGGAAGCAGTTAAGGAGTACGCAGAGTGGATGGACATCGAAGAGGAAGTTGTAAAGCTCTGTCCTACTGGAGCTATAAGCTACGACGCTGAGAAGAAGGAGATAAAGATTGACAACTCGAACTGTGTCAGGTGCATGCACTGCATAAACAAGATGCCAAAAGCTCTCAAACCGGGTAAAGAGAGAGGAGCGACGATCTGTATCGGTGCAAAGGCTCCCTGTGTGGAGGGCGCCATAATTGGATGGGTCGCCGTACCGTTCATACCTGCAGACGAGCTGAAGGACAGGGTCAAGGAAATCGTCGAACCACTCTGGGACTGGTGGGACGACGAAGGAAAGTTCAGAGAGAGAATTGGAGAGTTCATATGGAGAAAGGGTATGGGTATGTTCCTGAGAGTCATCGGTCAGGAGCCCGATGTGAGAATGATCAAGCACCCCAGAACGAACCCGTTCATGTACTTCGAGGAGAATGAGCTCAGACCGTCGAAGGTTGTGGAGGAGCTTAAGAAGAGAGGCGTTAAGTTTAAGAGTTTAGAGCGTGAGGAGGAGGAGTAAAATGGCAACCGAAAAACCACCCTGGTGGAAGACTGATTTTGGGCCTCCAAAATACGACCTGTTCCTGCCAGAAGCTATCAAGAAGAACTACGGAAAGTGGGCGTACCACGAAGTAATAAGACCAGGTGTAATAAAGAGAGTGGCTGAAAGTGGAGATGTCGTTTACACGGTTAGATTTGGTACTCCGAGACTCATAAGCATTTACACAGTCAGAGAGCTGTGTGATATTGCCGACAAGTACTGTGACGGATACCTGAGGTGGACGAGCAGACACAACGTTGAGTTCATTCTTACCGACGAAAGCAAGATTGATGACCTCATAAAAGAAGTGGAAGAAAAAGTGGGCTTCCCATGCGGTGGTACGTGGGATACTCCACGCGGCAAGTACGGACTCACAAACATAATACACACGCAGGGTTGGGTACACTGCCACACGCCAGCTATCGACGCTTCCGGTATAGTCAAGGCAATAATGGATGAGCTTTACGAGTACTTCGTTGACATGAAACTGCCGGGACTCTGCAGAATCAGTCTTGCCTGCTGTGCAAACATGTGTGGTGCTGTCCACGCATCCGATATATCAATGGTGGGTATTCACAGGACGCCACCGCTCGTTGATGACGATGCCGTCAGAAGGATGTGTGAACTGCCAACGACAGCTGCATCATGTCCAAACGCTGCCATAAGAATTAACGCCAAGAAGAAGACAGTTGAGGTCGATGGCGAGAAGTGTATGTACTGCGGAAACTGTTACACGATGTGTCCGGGTATGCCACTGTTCGACCCTGAAAACGATGGAACCGCCATACTTTGCGGAGGTAAAGTTTCAGACGCAAGACACCCGCCAGAACTCTCAAAGGTCGTAGTACCATGGGTACCAAACGAGCCACCAAGGTGGCCAAGCGTCGTGGACTATGTAAAGAAAATATTCATGGCTTGGGCAAACAACGCCAAGAAGCATGAGAGAATGATCGAGTTCATAGAGAGAATTGGCTGGGAGAGATTCTTCGAGCTTGCCGGACTTGACTTCTCATGGCACCTCATTGACGACTTCAGAGTACCGCCGTTCATGTACGCTTCCTACAGAATCGGTACCCAGTTCAGATGGTAAAAATAATATACAGGGCTCACAGAGATTACTGTGGTGAGTTAAATGGCCGAAATCACGTATACGGAAGAAGACAAACAGAAAGTTCTTGAAAAACTCGACCAGAAAACTTGGAAAATAAAAGACCTTGCGAAAGTTCTCAGAATGAACAAAAAAGTTGTGCAGAAAATTGTCATGGACCTCATAGAGGAAGGAAAGGCAACCTACTGGTCATCCGGTTCGACAACGTACTACGCAACACCGAGATACGTTGAAGAGTACGAAAGAAAAAGAGCTGAGGGGTAACCCTCAGATTTCCTCTTTTGTTTTTTGTTTTTTCGAAACCTATAAACCAAAAGGTTTAAAAATAGGCAAGTTTTATAGCGTCTGGGGGTGATACACTTGGTAAATATAGTTGTTGATCATGACAAATGCGATGGATGTGGAGAGTGCATTTCTGTCTGTCCGGAAGAGGTTTTTGAGCTGAACGACGAGGGTAAATCTGTCCCCGTAAACATGGAGAACTGCTCTGTTTGCTGTTCCTGTGTTGAAAGCTGTCCCAATGGGGCTATTCAGCACGACGAGTGTTAAAGATTAATTTTTTCTTTTTGTTTTGTACTGTTTTCTTGTTGTTTATTGCTGCGTTTGTTGTGCTGACTCTTTTGGTGGAGCAGAGTTTCTCAGGTTTCTCAGTTTACCCGGATTAATTGTTTGCAATACCGGGAGAACTGGTCAGCAAAAACGCTATATACACACCTTTTAAAAGAGGTGGCATGAAAAAAGCCCTGATTCCAATGATACTATCTCTTGTGCTTTTTGCCTATGGATCATACGTCGGTTTGGTTGAGCTTCCACCAGCAGTCGAGCCGATTCTGCACAACAACTACAGAATACTGTTC
>JALVYA010000064.1 GCA_027038095.1 Archaeoglobaceae archaeon | reverse complement strand
ACGTTGAGCTTGAAACTGCTCCGGGAATAACCCCGATACTTTACAGCAGAAAAAGCCCCGTGAACTCCACTCAGTGGGCAATTGGTCTGGAAATACCGCTGCTTTTACCGGCAGAGAAGGTAATGATCACCACAGATCATCCAAACGGTGCACCCTTCACGAAGTACCCCGAAATAATAGCCCTGCTGATGAGCAGGAAGTACAGGGAGGACATGCTCGAAAGAGTGCACAAAGCTGCATCCGCCAGAACCATGCTCGGCAGTCTGGACAGGGAATACGACCTATACGAAATAGCGATGGTTACGAGGGCAAATCAGGCTAAAACTGCCGGATTCCACGATAGAGGCCACCTTGGAGAAGGAGCGGTGGCTGACATTGCCGTTTACGACCTGCCCGCTGAGCCAGATACTTCAGATTACGAGAAAATTATCAGGGCTTTCTCGAATGCGTACATGACCATAAAGAGGGGGGAAATCGTGGTTAAAGAGGGTGAGGTCGTGAATACCGTTACAGGTTACACGCGCTACCTCGACGTAAAGTACGACAGGTGGATTGAGAAGGACATAAACGCATACTTCAGAGATTACTACTCTGTTTCGATGCAGAACTACGTGATTGGAGTGGACGAGATGAGGAGGTGCGAGAGTGTTCCTGTTCAGGCTTGAGGAAGAACCTGAAGTGTGCGTTGAGGTTGATTCGCTTTTGCCTGAGAAACTCAAAAAACTGGACGTTAGAGACGTTAAAAACCTGAAAGTGAGGCTTGGAAAGTTAGAAGTCAGCGTTGAAGAGCTGTTCGACGTCGATAAAGTAGAAGGAGAGAGCGTAATCTTTGAAGGGAAGTGGCTCGACAGGGTAAAGAGGATAGGATTCGGCATGGCAGAAGGGGAAATAGTGGTCAGGGGTAACGCGGGAATGTACGCCGGAGCGTTCATGAAGGGTGGCAGAATAGTTGTCGAGGGAAACGTGGACAGGTTTGCAGGAATGAACATGAGTGGAGGAGAAATAGTGGTGAAGGGAAACGCAGGAGACTACCTCGGAAGCGGTTACAGAGGAGACGCTGGCATGAAGGGTGGCAGAATAGTTGTCGAGGGAAACGCTGGAGATGAAGCGGGTATAAAAATGAAGGGCGGAGAAATCATCGTAAAGGGGAAGGCCGGTCTGTTTTTTGGTGGCATGATGAGCGGAGGAATGGCAAGAGCGGAAAGAGCTGAAAGAGCTGGAGCGAACATGAAGAACGGAGTTATAGTGCTGGAAAAGGCGAAAGATGAAGACATTTTACCCGGTTTTACCTACGCCGGAAAGGACGAATTTGAAAACAGAATATACCACGTCTTCGAAGGAGATAAAGCCGTCAGAAAGAGTAAGGGAAAGCTTCTCGTCAGAGAGCTTGAACAGTGAACTGTATATTTTTTATTCATAGTAAAGTAATCGAATAACTAAATGTTAAATTTTTTGAATAGCAATACATTCCAGCTATTAAATTCAAGAAACAAATAACTATATATAATGGGGTATGCAGGTTTATTAAACTGAAGCAGTGATATATTATGATAGAGTATGACGGAGGCGTGATACCAATGAAAGCTCCGAGCGACACAACGAAGTATCTCATTCACGCAGAAATTATTGCTGATGGCGTTGTTGAGAGACCTGACGTTGTTGGAGCCATATTCGGCCAGACCGAAGGACTGCTGGGGGAAGACCTCGATCTGAGAGAACTGCAGAAAACAGGCAGGATTGGCAGAATTGAAGTCAAGGTTGAGAGCAGAGGTGGTAAGAGTTTTGGTGAAATTAAGGTTCCTTCAAGTCTTGACAAAATAGAAACGGCAATACTTGCTGCTGCACTCGAAACGATTGAGAGGGTTGGTCCGTGTTCAGCTAAGATAAAGGTTCTCAAGATTGAAGACGTTAGAGCGAGCAAGAGGAGAAAAATCGTCGAAAGAGCCAAGGACATACTCAGAGACCTCTTCGAGGAGCCAGAAATAGAGTCCGAAAAAATAGCGGATCTTGTCAGACAGGCCGTCAGAGCTGAGGAGGTTATAGAGTACGGAGACGAGAAACTTCCAGCCGGCCCGTCTGTGGATGAGAGCGATGCCATCATAGTCGTCGAGGGAAGGGCTGACGTTCTGAACCTGCTGAGGCACGGAATAAAGAACGTTATAGCCGTTGAAGGGACGAACATACCGAAAACGATTGCGGAGCTGAGCAAGAAGAAAACAGTGACTGCATTTCTCGACGGTGACAGGGGTGGAGATTTAATCCTGAAGGAGCTTTTGCAGGTTGCAGAAATAGACTACGTTGCGAGAGCTCCGGAAGGTAAAGGCGTGGAGGATTTAACCCAGAAGGAAATAGTAAAGTCCCTGAGAAACAAGGTGCCGGTTGAACAGTTACACGTACTGAGGAGAGATTTCGAGTCGAAATCGAAGGAGGCAAGAGAGGTAAAGGAGGAGGAACAGAAAAAAGCGGCAAAAGAGCCTGAAAAGGTCGAAAAGCAGGATACCATTGCCCTGCTGAGAAAGCACATGCACGACGTTGAGGGCAGGCTAATAGCAAAACTGCTCGATAAGAACTTCAACGTCGTAAAGGAAGTGCCCGTCAGAGACCTCGTGAAAGTTCTCAAAACGAACAGCACGAAGGTTTCGAGCATAGTTTTTGATGGTGTTATAACGCAGAGAGTTATAGACCTTGCAGCCAAGAAGGATATTTCCTGTCTGGTTGGAGTCAGGCTTGGTAGCGTTGTTAAGATACCGACAGCGGTGAGAATCATCACCTTTGATGAACTTTAAAGATTACTTTTTAATTATTTATTTTTTGTTGTTTTTTGTGTTTTTATACTCTGATTTTTTAACTTTTTGTTTCTATCACTGGTCTGGTTTACCTTTGTATTTGGTCTTATGTTTAGTCAACTACTGCCTTTCAATCCCATTTTGGTCTGATTTTATCAGTAAACAGAAGGAGGTGGTAGCTTCAATCCATTTTAAATACACTTAAATCCACTTCAATTCAGCTAAAAAAGACCCAGAATTTTATCGATGTCTATCCCCATGTTCTCGAGTTTTTTCTTCGCTCTGCTGAATGTCGTGTAACTGTAGGTCTCGCCAGAAGCTTTTGATAGCAGTGCCTGAAATTCAGAGGAGCTCAAAACAGACCTGATGAAATCGGATATCGTGCTTCTAT
>JALVYA010000063.1 GCA_027038095.1 Archaeoglobaceae archaeon | reverse complement strand
TTGGTTCAGCGTGGGAAAAGTACATTGCAGAGGAGTTGGGGATAAAACTTACCTTTGATGTGCTGTCTCCCACCAACAGGGACATTTATCTGGACAGACCCTATTTCGGATACGAAGGTATGCTTAACGTATTGGAAATAATTGCCAATGACTGGGAAAGGGCATTTCGCTCGAAGAAGATAGAATATACACAGACTTAGTTAGTTTTAAATTTTTTATTTTTAAATTTAAAATTAATAAAAAAACTTTTCACATTTAAGCAGGTAAAGGATTGTGATTGTCTTGAACAGCATCACAATTTTTGTGAGTCATTAAGTCAGTGTAGTAAAATATATGATAGTTTTGTATATTTTTCTCAAAATATTTTTTAAATCATTATCCACTTCTACTGATGGTGATAGTATGAGACTGGCTCATAAGCATCCGTGCTACAGCAACGAGGCACACTTCAGGTACTCAAGAATTCACCTGCCAGTGGCAAAGCTGTGCAACATGCAGTGCAACTACTGCACGAGGAAGTTCTGTGCGAACGAAAACAGGCCGGGAATAACGACGAGGATCGTCGAACCGCACGAGGTGGTCGAGTACATAGATAGCACCCTTAGCAGGGTTACTGCTGAAACGACTACAATTGGAATTGCCGGACCGGGAGAACCGCTCTACAACGATGAAACTTTTGAGTGCCTCAGAATTGTGAATGAGAAGTATCCAAACGTTTTCAGGTGCGTTGCCAGTAACGGCCTGCTGGTGGAAGAGAAGCTCGATGAACTGATAGAGTGCGATGTTACACACCTGACAGTTACCATAAACGCAGTCAACCCGGTAACAGCTTCTAAGATTTACGCGTGGATCAACCACAACGGCAGGATATACACGGGTATTGAGGCTGGAGAGGTAATATTGGAAAGACAGTTCAGTGGACTGGTGGAAGCTTCAAATGCAGGCATCCTCGTCAAGGTGAACACTGTGTACATCCCCGGAATAAACGATGGCGAAATAACAGATATTGCGAGAGCGGTATCGGGCCACGCGTACATAATGAACATAATGCCGCTCATCCCTCTCGGCAGGTTCAGCAACATGAGAAAGCCGACAAAGCAGGAAATTGCTGCTGCAAGGATGAGCGCTTCGCGTTACATCCGGCAGTTTTACCACTGCATTCAGTGCAGGGCTGATGCCTACGGCGTTCCCGGATGCAGAGATACCTGTGGTATTCATGGTATGTAGGGTGTGAGTTTTCTGTTTCAGATATCTGCCAGAGAGGAAAGAATAAAGGATACCGCTGTTAAGATGGGCTTTCCCGTTGCTAATAGATTCGGCTACCACAGAAAGCCCATGCTCGGGTATAACGGTGCTTTGAGGCTTGTGGAGGAAGCGGCAAACCTACTGGTGGGGGACTGTTATGGTTGATTTTCCTGACAGGTTCAGCGTGTTTTACGACACTACGCTGAGGGATGGAGAGCAGACACCAAACGTTTGCTTCTCTCCGGAACAGAAGCTCGAAATAGCGATGATGCTCGACGAGATAGGAGTGAGAGAGATTGAGGCTGGATTTCCCGTCGTCTCGGAAAAGGAGGCTGAAGCTGTAAGACTGATAGCCGGGCAGAACCTGAATGCAAGAGTTTTTGCATTTTGCAGAGCCAGAAAGGGAGATGTAGACAAAGCAATCAGGTGTGACGTTGATGGCGTCGTAATAGCGACATCTCTCAGCGAGCTGCATCTGAGGTACAAGCTGAAGAGGGGCTTCGAGGACGTGCTGAATGAGTCTCTGAATCTGATAGAATACGCAGGTGAACACGTCTTCGTCTCTTTTACAACTGAAGATGCAACGCGCATACCGGTTAGAAAACTCCTGACGATATACGGTAAAGCCATGGGGTACGGAGCAAGGAGAATTCACCTGTCAGATACGGTTGGCGTTGCGACAGTAGAGCTTGTGGAGAACTACGTTACAGCTCTGAAGAATTTGAACGTGGAGCTGCTCTGCCACTTCCACAACGACTTCGGGCTGGCCACTGCGAACAGCCTCAAAGCGTTGATGTGTGGAGCTGACAGAATTGCCACGACTGTAAACGGTATAGGTGAGAGATGCGGTAATGCCTGCTTTCAGGAGGTCGTTATGGCTCTGGAGATTCTGTACGGGTTTGATACAGGCATAAGGCTTGACAGACTTTACGAATTATCTAGGCTCGTTGAGAGGTATTCGAGCGTGGCAATCCACCTTCAGGCTCCGGTAGTTGGAGAGAACGCGTTTACGCACGAATCCGGAATGCACGTCGCAGCAATTGTAGAAAACCCTCTAACTTACGAGCCGTACAGCCCGGAAGTTGTTGGCAGATCCAGAAAAATCGTTCTCGGGAAGCATTCAGGGAAGAAGAGCGTTGAGTACAAGCTGAAAGAGCTCGGGCTGAATGCAGGTGCGGATATTGACCCGGTCAGGCTCGTAAACGTCGTGAAGAGGGTCAGAGAGGAAGGGGTCGCTGTAAGCGACGATCTGGTGAGAAAGGTTCTGGAGTGTCTGTAGGTGTGGACTATGAGGTGGTTGGTCGATTATATTCGTGCGGAGGGGTGCAGGAGCAGGTTCTGCTTTCCGTGCATTTCAGGAACGTGTCCTCTGGGTATGGATTTTATGAGAGATTGTTATCCCAAACTCACGTCCGAACAGAAGGCACTGTTTGATGAGCTGTTCGGGTTGAGAGCGGAAGTTGCAAGGGAAGCATTAAAAAATCCGCAGGTGCTGGATGGAGTTGTTCAGATGGATTGAAAGGCCAGTGTGATTGCTGTCCAAAATTTTTGAAAGTACTCCGTTAACTGATTTTTTAAACTCTCCGGGTAACGTCAGCATAATTTCAGGACGATCTCTGACTCTTTAGAGTGTTAAACGTTAAGGAACTAACGATTATGACACTTTAAACAAAAATTAACAATGATTTCAGTCGTCGAGAGGTGAAAGGGGCAGGCTCGTGAACGCATGCGTGATGTCAGCAATACCGGTTGAATGCAGCGAGGCGGAGCAAGCAAACAGAACATGACAAAATTAAAGAGAGAAAACAGGTTGCAGATTAACCTTCTAGTTCTTTCAGCTCTCTCACAAGCATTGGAAGCACAACGGCGGGATCGCTCACTATTCCGAGAGCGTGGGCAGTTCCTCTATCCATCAATCTCGTTACCACGTATGGATTCATGTCCACTATTACTGTTTTGACAGTT
>JALVYA010000062.1 GCA_027038095.1 Archaeoglobaceae archaeon | reverse complement strand
GGTTGAAAGGATGACCACTCTCTTCACGGGCACCCTGACGAAAAGGTCTCCCCGAACATCTGGCTTTCTGTTTCTGAACAGTACTATTCTCCTTCCAGCACTGTCTCTGAGTATGGTGTATCCACTGCTCTTCTCAACTGAGAACAGCTTTGCGTAACCCGCTTGCTCAGTCTTGTGAGAGATGCATCCGATTGCTGTCAGAGTTACAAGCAGGGTGAGCAGGATGAGCTTTTTCAAATGTAACGCCTCCGCTTTCGAGTTTCACTGCATTCAGATTTATTTGATTTAAAATCAGGTAAATCGTATATAATTTTTATGCAATGCCGGTCAACTGATAGCATGGCTTCTCACGACAGGGGACATGTGAAAAGGGTGGTTGCATTAGCCGAATACATAGCCAGAAGGGAAGGTGCTGATGTAGATGTCGTCGTTAAGGCTGCAGAACTGCACGACATTGCGAGAGGTGAGAATGGAGGGAACCACGCACTGAGGGGTGCTGAAATCACAAGAAAGCTGCTGGCTGAAAATCCCGAATTTGCAGAAAAGGTTGCCCACTGCATAGAAGCTCATTCGTTCTCGTCCGGCGTAAAGCCAGAAACGATTGAAGCTAAAGTCCTGAGCGATGCCGATAAACTCGATGCAATGGGGGCTGTAGGCATAGCGAGGGCGTTTATTTACAGTGGAGAGAACGGTAGAAGTCTGGAGGACACGTTAAAGCACTTCGAAGAGAAACTTCTCAGGCTCGTGAACTGTCTGTACACCGAGACGGCAAAAGAGCTTGGACGGGAGAGACACGAGTTCATGCTCGAATTCTATAAAAGGCTGAAAAAAGAACTTAAATTTGCAGAAACGTGTACGCATAAATCAGTAGCCGAGCAGGAACGTAAAAACGAGGTATGTAACCATGACCAGAACCAAAACGTGCTTTAATCCGGCTCTCAGCTCTCCTTCACCCATGAGTCCAGCAATTAGCCCGCTTACGGTGCCATTTATCAGGGATGTGTGATAAAAGAGCTGAATTAGCTCCTTCACATTTGGAACTCTGAACTGAATGTAGGAATTCCCGACATTTGGTATATGCATTTTTGAGAAAATCTGAATGAAGTTTGAAGTCAGTATGTAGATTGTAAACAGAAATACACCAAAAGTCATGTATATAACTACTATATAAACGAACATCTCATTTTTAACTCTGTTCTTCAGTTCGAGGTAGAGTTGGGCATCGTTTGCCGCTGTAAACAGCGCATCCTTTATCGTTCCAGCTGCTTCCATTGCTTTTAGAAGAATGGACGTTACCTTCGTAACTGTCATGCTGCTAACTCTTTTTTCGAACCTCTTCAAAGCGTCTGTGAGCAGCATTCCCCATTCAAGATCTTTCCTTATGAGGATTATTTCTGATGTCAGCGCTCCGAGGTTGGATGCTGATAGAACCCTTATTGCCGAAACTATGTTTAGCCCGCTCTCGTTCAGGCTTGCGAGCTGCTTGAGGAAGTCCGGTATGTGTTCCTCTATCTTCTTAATCTTCCTGTTCCTCGTTTCGACGAGTACTGCGTATGGCGTTACAGTTATCAGCAGAAACACCACAAAAATTGTTTCGTACTTGAGCCTGTAAACGAACGGCAGCGTTAACAGAAAGACTGGAAGGCTGATATAAAACGAATATTCAGGTTTGTATATAAATATTTTTAGATCTCCTAAAATGGTTTTCACCCGCTTAACAAATCCATGGTACATCCTCGAAAGCTTTCCGGGATACGTAAATGCCGGAGGTCTGCCCGAACAAACCCTCGCAGAAAGTCTGCTCTTTCTGAGTCTTTCTCCAGTCCACCTGACCTCGTACTCGGTCATCATGGACCAAAGGAGCCAGATAAACATTATCCCTCCGACGGGCATGTAGATGTATATTACGAGCTTCATGAGTTCGAGAGAATACCCCTCCATCATACCCATTACGACGAAGATGATGAGCAGGAAAAGTGGTGCAACCACGAGAGCTGAAACGTAAACTTCCGCAAGAATTCCGAGACTGTTCAGAAACAGCTCCTGATACTTTTCCTTCTCACTCATCAGGTGCTGGGACTTAAAGTCGAGAAATTCGTTAAGTCTGCCACTCCCTTCTATGACGCTTATCATATCGTCCAAGAAGTCTGAAAACTTCTGAGAGGGCGTTGTTGAAGAAACATACCGTATAGCAGAAATCAGGTTTTCGTGAAACACTCTGACCCTGTTGACTATGACCCTGAACTCTCTGCCAACCTCTCCGGTAACGGAAACTTCCTCTGCAATAATCTGAAACATCTCTATCAGCGGTATTCCTCCTCTCGCCATCCCGAGCATCATGTTCACGACGTGTGGAAACACAACCTCTATCTGCCCTCTTCTGTGAGAAGCGTACATTTTCGGGTAGGCGAGGATGAGGGACCTCATCAAAACGAACATCACAGCTGCGGTCAGAGTTGCTGACACTATCGACGCCAGCAGAATTGACAGGTTATGCGGGATGTTAAGATAGAACGGAATACGGCTGTATATATGTGGATGGATTTCATGCATGTATATCGTATACGCCACCCTGCCCACAAAATATCCGAGAACGAAGAACAGAGGAGTAAAAATCAGAGGGTAGAACAGTGCGATTGCAAGGTATTTTGGCACGGTAACAGGATACCTGCAGCCCCTGAGAGCTTTTTCTATGTCAGCGTACTTTTCCGGATTTTCCCTGTACTTCTTCCTGTAATACCTGACCAGAGAAGATGGGGTGTATATTCGAAGTACATCTCTGTTTAATTCTTCCGTCCTGAGCAATCTGTACAGCCTTTCGAAAAAGCTTGCCGGTTTTTCTTTCTTTTTCTTTATATCTTCCAGACCTTTTCTTGCCCTTCTGGTTTCTCTTTCTCTTTTCAGCTCGGAAAAATAGCTTTTTAAATCCTTAAAATTTTCTTTCAGCCTGTCGACAACACCCCTTCTTGATTTATATTCTTCAGTTACAGCTTTTAATTTTTCACCCTCCTCGAGAATCGAGTTCAGCCTCATTCTGAGTTCTTCGAGTTTTTCATTACTCATTCGACCTTCCCTTAACCTGACAAAAAATATAGTTAACGAAATTATATGATGTGTTAACACATTTGAGATATTTTTTCAGCCAGCTCGGTAAAGCATTTTACGATTTTTGGCTTAAAGTACCTCTTATTCCAGACTTCCGGAAATCTCTTCAC
>JALVYA010000061.1 GCA_027038095.1 Archaeoglobaceae archaeon | reverse complement strand
ACCGGAACTGTAGATGCACACCAAAAGCCAATCAATTTATATCCAGAGGACGGCTGAAAAAATATGGACAGAATCTCTGAACTGACAGACCAGATTGTGGAGAGGTTTAAAAGTTCAGGCTACGACGTAAATTCAAAGGAAGTTTACAAACGTCTCAAGCTCCTGATTGACGAATTCAAGGTTCCCGAAGGTGAAGCTGTAAGAACCGTGACTAACTACCTGATGAAAGAGCTTGACGTGCCGAGAGAGCAGCTCGTCGCTGCGGAAAGCCCGCTTACAAAAATAGCTGAGATAAAAACACCGGGAGAGTGGATCAGCCTCAAAGCCAGAGTTGTCCAGCTCTGGGATTCTTCAAGCCCGAACGTTTCTCAGGTTGGTTTAATCGGAGACGAAACGGGAATAATCAAGTTCGTCGTCTGGTCCAAGGCTAACAAGCCCCCGATCGAGGAGGGGAAGTGCTACCTCTTCGCAAACGTTGTAACCGACAGTTTTGGAGGAAGAATGCAGGTGAACGTTAACAGAAACAGCAGAATAGAAGAGCTGGACGAGGACATACAGCTACCCCCGAGAGAACTGGAAGTGGTTGGAGCTTTGATTGCAATCCAGCAAAACAGCGGGCTTATAAGAAGGTGCAGGATCTGCAACAGAGTTTTAACCAAGGACGTCTGCCCGATTCACGGGAAAACAGAGGCTTACGACGATCTGAGAATTAAGGGAGTTGTTGACGATGGGGAAAACTACTACGAGGTCATACTCAACGAGGAAAATGTGAGGGAGCTGACGGGAATAGGAATTGAGGAGGCAAAAGCAATAGCAATGGAGAATCTCGACAGGAATTCGGTCCTCTCAGAGCTGAAAAGCAGGCTCCTTGGAAGATATTACAAGCTCAAAGGCAACAGGGGAGAGAGGTACCTGATCGTCAACGACATCGAATTCCTGAACGTGGACCTCGAAAAAGAGGCGAGCAGTCTGCTGGGGAGGTTTGAATGATGAACGAGCAGAGTAGAAGCTTTAAAAGGGCTGTAGCAAGGAGAGTTTTTGCTTTTGAGCTGAACGAGGCAACGCACAGGCTGGAGAGCGGTGACAAAACAATACAGGTTTTGCTTCCGACGGGAGAAGCCTGCAGCAGAATCTTTTTCGTGGGAGTTCTGCTCGACAGAGAGGAGACGAGACCGGATTCGGACTTCTGGAGAGTTAGAATCAGCGATCCCACCGGAGTGCTCAGAGGTTTCGTCGGCAGGTTTCAGCCAGACGCTCTGGAAAGTTTGCTGAAGATTGAGCCTCCTGAGCTGGTGGCGGTCGTGTCCAAGATAAGGCTTTTCGAAGGGGAAAGAGGGACTCTAATAACTCTGAGACCTGAAAACATAGTTCCGGTTGAAAGAGAGGTGAGAGACTACTGGGTCATTGAAACTGCTAAACGCACACTCGAAAGAATAGAGAACATGAGGCGTGGTGGCGAGGAGCTCGTTGAACTGGCCTGGCAGGTTTACAATCCAGATCTCGACTCATACGAGGAAAGAGTTAAGGAGGCAGTAAAAACGATACTCGACCAGCACTCCGCTATTGAGGCTGCCAGAAAAGAGATTGAAGAGGAAGAAGAGGAGCAGGAAGGAGAGGAAGAAGAAAAGGAATTCGAAGCCGAAGAACCCGGAGAGGAGCTGGAAATTCCAGACCTCGAAGATCTGGAGTTTGAGGAAGAGGAGTGGGATTTATCGGACATATTGGGAGAGTAGCGTTACAGCATGTTAAAAAGGTGAAATCATGCAGGAAGCTGCGAGGGTCAGGGATATTTCGACGTCCCTGATAAGGAGGATGTTCGAGGTTGTTGTTGAAGCCAGAAAGAGGGGAGTGGACGTAATCAACCTCGGCATTGGAGAGCCTGACTTTGATACCGACGAGAGAATAATCGAGCTCGCCTGCAAAGCTAAAAAAGAAGGATACACGCACTACACGTCAAATCTCGGACTAGAAGAGCTGAGGGAAGCCATAGCGGAAAGATACGGTGTAGAGGCCAATGAAGTCATGATTACCGCTGGAGGAAGCGAGGCTTTGATGAACGCATCCCTTTCTTTTGTGGAGAGGGGTAGCAGGGTCGTAATACCGTCCCCGAACTTCCTCTCCTATTTCGTCTACGCAAAGCTGTGCGAGGCAAAAACCGTTCAGGTGCTGACGCATCCGGATTTCAGCCTCAGCGTTAAAGATATCGAAGGGGCGGTGGATGAGAACACGTCGCTTCTGTTTCTCAACTATCCGAACAACCCCACGGGAGCTGTGGAGGATTCCAGAAAGCTGAAAGAGGTCGTGGAGATAGCTGAAGATTCGGGGGCACTTGTCGTAAGCGACGAAATATACGACTGCATATACTACGACAGAAAACCTGCAAACCTCGTGAACCACGAAAATGTTGTGGTCGTTAACGGTTTCTCAAAATCCCTCGCCATGACCGGGTGGAGAGTGGGCTTCGTAATAGCGAGAAAAGAGCTGATAAATTCGATGCTCAAGGTTCATCAGGTAAATGGAGTCTGTGCACCGAGCTTTGCTCAGAAAGCCGTGGCTGATGCTTTTGCAGAGGGTATTTTTGACGAGGTTACCGAAAAAATGAGGAGGGCTTTCAGAGAGAGGAGGGACTACATCTATCCAGCTCTCAAAAAACTCGGATTCGAGGTCGTGAAACCGGAAGGAGCTTTCTACGTTTTCCCGAAAATCCCCGAAAACGTTGACCTGAACTGCGTTGATTTTACGGAAAGGCTCGTCATGAAGGGCGTTGCTGTAACTCCCGGAGTTGCCTTTGGTGACGGAAACGAGAGGTACGTCAGGATTTCCTATGCGGCATCTCTTGACTCTCTGAAGCGGGCAGTAGAGAGGATGAAGGAATTTTTAGAGGAGTTTTCCTGACCTTTGATTTTTTACCGTTTAAAGTTTGCATAATTTCCAACTGCAACCGTTCTCAACTACCAGCTTTTATCAACCTTAAAACCCGTACGTCACGGTAAGGAAAACGCAAAAAACAAACAGGTGGTGTCAGAAACCATGAAAGCCGTAATCCTCGCTTCCGGACAGGGTTCGAGAATGGGTTACAGGTCAAAACCTCTGCTTAAAGTTGCCGGAAGGAGGATTATAGACAGGACGATTATCCTGTTAAAACCACACGTTGACGAGTTCGTGTTCGTCGTCAGAAGCGATAACAGGGAAATTGAGGATTACCTGGAAAAAAACTGGAAGGGAAAGGTGAAATACAGAGTGGTGAAGAA
>JALVYA010000060.1 GCA_027038095.1 Archaeoglobaceae archaeon | reverse complement strand
GCAGAAAGTCTGAGTCTGTTCTTCATGCCCACAACCACATCTCCAACCTCGAAAATTCTCTGAGGTAGCGGATGGTGCGTGTTCACGGACAGAACTTCGAGGAGCTTTGGAAGTATGTCCGTTCTGACTATCGTGTGTTCTTCTGTTAGCGGATGCATCACCGGAGTGTAGTACTCCCAGGCTTCAGGCCTTTCTCTTCTCATGTAGTCGTACTGGTACCTTTCGTTCGTCAGGGTGAAAGTTATGACTTCCAGATATCCCAGACCGAGCATCAGCTCCTTTACCAGCTCTCTTACTTCATTCCAGCTGTGGGCCCTTCCGATGGTGGCGGTTCTCGGATACTCCGGCTTTATTCTGTCGTAGCCGTAGCCTATCGCCACGTCCTCTATTATGTCCCACGGATGCATTATGTCAGCCCTGTACGGTGGAACCAGAACTTCGAAGTAGCTGTCCCTCACTATTACACCGTACCTCATTTTTTCCAGGGCCGATATGACTTCTCCATCGCTCAGCTCAAAACCGAGAAGCGCTTCCACCTCACTCCTGTCAACGCTCATTTTAGAGGGTGTCAGGTCGGGGGTAACTTCCACGTGGTCTCCGTAAACGACTTCGACGCCCTCCACAGTCCCTCCCCTGTCCGCGAGCATCGTTGCGAGAATGTTCATCGCCCTGTCAACGTTTTTGTCAAATCCCGTAACGTCTATGAAAACGTCCGTCGTTTTTTCCGTCAGTCTCGTTCTGTTTGCGTTGATTATTGGTGGCAGGGAAACGACCTCTCCGTTCGAATCCAAAATTATCGGATACCTCGTGCATCCTTCGAGTATGTAGCTGTACGCCTTTCCCTTCGGGTGTTTTTCCAGAATTTCCTTAATTGTCATCTCCTCTTCGAAGTCGAGCGGGACGAATGAGAATGAAGAATCGACGGTAGTGTACCTGAGAGGAAATTCCAGAACGCTCAAATCGTGCACGCCAATTGCCATTTTTCTTCTGTTTCTACCTATGGTCCAGTGCAGGTCTTCCTGAACTTCCATGAGCGACCTGATTACTTCGTCTGTTATTTCCAGTCCCCTGACGACGCAGCCACATATCCTCGGCCTTACGTCTCTGACGCTTTCGTCCACTATTATTTTCCAGTTAGCCCGTTTTACCTCGTACTTTTTGTATCCCGTTTCTATGCCGAGAAATCCCCTCAAAGCCCTTGCCACGCCTTCGACGCTGTAGAGATCGGGCCTGTTGGGAAAAAATTCAACGTCCACGTGCTCCTCGCTCACCCTTTCAATGTCGCATCCGATCATTGGAAGCTTCGAAAGTATTGTCTCCCTGTCAACCCCAACGAGCTCTTCCAGTTCATCCCAGTAAAGAGTTACAACAGGCATACAACTACCCCGCTATATGTTAAACCAATTTTATTTTATTTATTCTTTATTTCGTATTTAATTCACCTGCAAAGTTTCTTCCCCATTCGTACTCTCTACCTCTTTATCATCGGGACTTCCCTCAGCCACCCGAGGTCGGGCAGGTAAAGTCTTCTCAGGTCTTTCATTCCGAGCTTCAGCATTGCGAGCCTTCCAATCCCAAGACCCCATGCGAGAACTCTTCCCTTTATTCCCAGAGGTTCTGTTACCTCTTTTCTGAAAACTCCCGCACCTCCAAGCTCAACCCAGCCCAGCTCATCCACGTAAACTTCCGGTTCCACGCTCGGTTCGGTGTACGGAAAGTATCCGGGTCTGAATCTGACGTCCTCAAACCCCATTTTGGCGAAGAATTCTTTTAGCATTCCGAGCAGCTGTCTGAAGCCCACGTTTTTGTCGAGGACAACACCCTCAAGCTGGTCGAACTCGGGCAGGTGTGTTGCGTCTATTGTTTCCCTTCTGTAAACCCTGTCTATGCAGAATGCTTTTACAGGAGGTTCCGGATTCAGGGCGAGGTAGTGAATGGTTATGGCGGTTGTGTGGGTTCTCAGAACGAGCTGTCTCGCTTTGTTTATGTCCCACTTTCCACCCCAGCCCGTAGAACCCGTAATCCATCCGTTCTCGTGCGTCTCCTTAACTCTCCTTACAAAACTCGCCTCTTCTTCCTCTTTCAAATCCACGCACCTGTCCAGATAAAACGTGTCCTGCATTTCTCTCGCCGGGTGATCCTGTGGCTGGAAAAGAGCGTCGAAGTTCCAGAAAGCTGACTGAATGTAGTTTCCCTTTATTTCCGTGAAACCCATGTCCAGAAATATCATTCTGCACTCCCTGATTATTCTCTCGTAGGGATGCAGCTTTGCTACGAAAATGTCTCTGGCGGGAACGCTCACGTCGTACTTCAGAAACTCCCTGTTCCTCCACTCTCCCGACCTTATTATCTCCGGAGTCAGGTCTGCGATCAGCTCACCGAGCTCAGCTTCAGGCACTTCTTTTATTACGATAAAAATCTTCTTTTCCTCCTCGTAATCCACGAGCTTCCTCCTGAGGAGTGTTTTCAGCTTGCTGTCGTCCAGTTCTTCTCCTTTTTCCACGCTTTTCAGCCAGTTTCTTTCCTCGAATTCCGGTTTCTTTACGAGCTTTACCTTTCCACCCTTTACCTCCACAGCTCCCTTTTTCTTCAGCCAGCCCAGAGCTATTCCGAATTCTTCCTTTCCCATCCTCTGCTGAAGCTCCTTTATGTCCTCAATTCCCTTTTCAAGCAGCTCTACCAGCCTTTCCTCCGGAAGTCCTTCTTTCAGGTAGCGTTTTCCCTCATCCGTGAGAAAGTACTTTCTCGTGACCTCGACTGTTACCTCAGCGTAACCCTTCTCCTGAAGTAGATAAGAGGCTTTCAGAACCGCATCTCTGTTCATTTTTGCTTTTTTCGCCGCTTCATCAACGGAGTACTTTCCTTTTTCAAGTGCCTTAATCAGCGTAATTTCTACCGGTGATAGCATCGCTCCTTAGGCTTGAGAGGTTGTTAAAATTATTTGCGTTATGCGTTATTCAGACAATATTGGGTCCAAACTGTCTGAAAGAGTTAAGGTAATCAAACGGCAGAAAAACTTTAGGAAATTTATAATGAAATAGTGAGAGTGCGATCTGGCTAAAGCTGTCGCCGTCAGCATGTCGAATGAAGATGTCAACAGCACAGATTTCCAATTGCGAGCAGGTAAGCTGAACGGTTACGGTGCAAATCCGAATACACTGATATAACATTTCCAAGTGGGAAAGAGAGAAACAAAGTGCTGAATTCGAAACAATCGGGACTCCGTTTGGATTTGTTAGATGGATACATTTTCCATCATTCTGCCACGCTCAT
>JALVYA010000059.1 GCA_027038095.1 Archaeoglobaceae archaeon | reverse complement strand
GATGATTACACGGCAGGAAAACCAGTTCTGAGAAATCTTTACATGTCTCCGGAAGAAATATCCAGATTCCTGAAGTACTGTTACCTGCGTTTCTATCTGAGACCGAAGTTTATTCTGAGAGAGCTAAAGAGGGGAAACTTCAAAGTAGCTCTGGAAGTTTTGCGCAGATCTCTTAAAAAAGAGAGCTAAATAAACGTTTGTTCTTTTATTATTCTTTTACTTAGCGTTTGTTTATAATTTAAACGAAAGATTCAAGTATCAATATTAATAATACACTAATTACTGAAATGGCGTATAGTTTTTAGCTATTTAAACAGCTGATGAGGAGCTAACCATCTGTGTTTAAGTATTTCTGGGTTAAAAAAGGAATGGGGTGTTATAAATGAAAAAAGTGGTAGGAAAGATTCTATACGCAACTGACTTCTCATCACAATCCGAAAAAGCTGCAGATTTCGTAAAAGCTCTTAAACCTGTATGTAGTAAAGTTGTAGTTCTTCATGTGGTGGATAGGGCAACCCTTGAGGCTTACGAGGACGCCATGCTGTGGTCTGGAAAATTTGAAAGTCGTGATAAGCTTGTGAAAATGTTAACAAAAAAAGCTGAGAGTAAACTGCGGAAAATTGCTGAAAAATTTGAAAACGAGAGTTTTGAGGTCGAATTGGATGTGGAACTTGGAAAACCATGGAGAGTAATTCTCAATATTGCCGGGAGAGAGAAAGTGGATCTGATCGTTATTGGCTCTCACGGGTGCTCTCAAAACTCTCTATGTGATCTGGAAGCTGTGATTGGTTCAACTGCTGAAAAAGTTGTAAGACACTCGAATTTGCCGGTGGTGGTGGTAAAGTGAAGAAAAAGCTCATTAGATTAAACATATTCTTCAGAAAGTACATGACTCTGTGGGTATTTCTTTCCATTTTTCTGGGACTTGTACTGGGATACACATTTAGATTAAAGTTAAATTTTTTAATTTTACCTCTTGTATTCTTAATGATATATGTTATGATAGTGCCAACACCGTTCTCACTTTTTGCTCGCGTTTTCATGTCGCCGAAGGAAATAGTTTTAGGTCTGGTAAACATACTGATAGTGGCTCCACTTGTAGCCTTTGCGATTTCCTCTGCGTTACTTGCGAATAATTTTACGACGGCTGGATTCACTCTTGCAGGAGCGGTACCCCCCGGAGGCATGAATGCCGCATGGACGGGTCTTCTTGGTGGAAACGTGCCTCTGGCTATAGTTCTTCAGGCCATCACTCTAATAATTTCTGTTGTACAGGTACCGTACACGCTGAAAATACTCGTCGGAACTTACGTCAGCGTGCCCGTAAACCTGCTTATGAGGAGTCTTGCCGTGCTCGTTTTTCTGCCATTGACTGCAGGTTTCCTTACAAGAGAGATAGCAATAAGAGGGGGCAAGGAAAATTTGATAGAGGACCTTCGTCCGCTATTTCCGGTACTTTCTGGACTTGCCGCTCTTGCCGTCGTGTTTATAGCTGCTTCCCTTCAGGCGAAAAAAATAGTTTCAAATCCAGCCTTTATTTCGCACACAGTTGTTGTTGCGCTGCTGTACTACGCCACACTCTTTGTTACGGGAACAGTCATATCCAGACTTGCGAAGCTGAATTATGAGAACGCCATACCAGTTGTGTATGGTGGTGCAACCAAGAACCTCTCCATAGCAATAGCTCTTGCCGTATCTGCTTTTCACAACTCCGGAGTTATTTTAGCCATAATCGCATGTTTTATGGTTCAGATGCCGATGGCGAGTGTGTTTTTCAGAATAGTACCGAAAATACTGGCTGCAAAAGACAGACAGCAAGATCTGTAAAAATTCACCAAAATATTTATATTACTCACAGCAATATTCAAGTCAATGACTTGAATATTCGAGGTGCTTAACGTGTGCATGCATAGCAGAGACGATATTGGCAGCGAGAACTTCAGGAGGTTCAGGAAAATAGTGAAAGCTCTTCACTGCCCGACCCGGTGGCTGATAATAGAGTGCCTTAAGGATAGAGAGATGAGCACGAGAGAGCTGCTGGACTGCCTGCTCGAAAAAGAGAAGGTAACGATGACTGCTCTGTACTACCATCTGTCCGAACTGAAAAACGCCGGAATAGTCGAAATATCCGGTTACATAGAAGAAAAGGGTGGAGCTCCGCAAAAAGTCTGGAGGCTCAGGCTGAAAAAGGTGGAAATACCGCTGGTGGATGATGATGTGGGCGATAGAAGCTGAAAACCTGAAAAAGCGTTTTGGAAGCGTGGAGGCTTTGAAGGGGATAACTTTTCACGTAAAAAGAGGAGAAGTATTTGGATATCTGGGAATGAACGGAGCGGGAAAGACAACTACTGTTAGAATTCTGACAGGTATAGTAAAACCCGATTCCGGGTGTGCGAGAGTTATGGGTTTTGACATTTCTGAAGATACGTTGAGGGCTAAGGAGGTAATTGGAGTTCTTCCAGAAGTTTCAAACGCATATCCTGATCTGACTGCGTGGCAGAACGTCATGTTTACGGCAGAACTGTACGGAATGAACAAAAGAGAGGCTGAAAAAAGAGCAGAGGAGCTGCTCAGGGAATTTGGAATTTACGACAGAAGAAACTGCAGAGTCAGGGGGTTTTCCAAGGGAATGAAGCAGAGGCTGATGTTCTGCATGGCTCTGATAGGTGATCCGGAAGTAATATTTCTCGACGAACCGACGAGCGGTTTGGACGTTTTAAGTGCGAGAATGATAAGAGAGAAAGTGCTGGAGCTTGCAAAAAGCGGGAAAACTATTTTTCTGACTTCACACAACATGAACGAGGTTAACCTTCTGTGCGACAGGGTCGCAATAATAAACAGGGGAAAAATAGTCGTGATAGATACACCCGGCAACATACGGGCAAGAGTTGGTGGCAGCGTCGCTCTCGAAATACGCTTCGACAGGGCAGTAGAGCTTCCAGCAGAATTCAGGTCAAAGAAAGTGGGAGACAAGTACGTTGTTTACACCACAGACGTTCACGAAGCTTTTTGCAGCGTTGCCGATTTTGCAAGAAGGGCTGGTGTAAAAGTTCTGGAAGTCAATACGAGGTCTCCAACGCTTGAAGATGCTTTTCTTTCCGTACTGGGGGTGGTAAACTGAACGTTTTAAAGAGTTTTGCCGTAGCCAGAAAAGACATTGCCATGTACTACACGAAAGGGCCCGTGGTCATATTTGGTGTTTTACTCCCTCTGTTCCTGTTCCTGGCCTTTTGCATTGGAAGGAGTTTGTCCTCAGAGTTTTTGATTGCTGGATTAGTTTCAATAACGGTCTTTTTCTCGTC
>JALVYA010000058.1 GCA_027038095.1 Archaeoglobaceae archaeon | reverse complement strand
GGAAACAGGATCTGTCGTCGTACCGGGAACGTCAGACACTATTGCAATGTCCTGATTCGTTAACGCGTTTATCAGACTCGATTTGCCAGCGTTCATTCTGCCAAAAATGCCGATTTTCGTCCTGAAACCCTTCATTCACATTCATAACAGCAGACGTGAATTTAACAATTTTGCTGGTTGCACGGCAAATTTATGATTTTTCACCTTTTTACAGGTAACTCTTTGAAGTTTTTATTTCCGATGCGTCTTTTTTGTGGTCTTTTGTAACTTTTGCAGTTAAATTAAACTTTATATATATTTAAATAATTTACGTTTTAATCTCTCTTCATGGGGTAATGTATTTCTATTCTGTAAACCGTAGCGTTAAACCATCCGTTCTGCGAGCCTTTAAGAGTTAAGCTGGCAGAGTAATCATCACCCCATTTAGCACCTGAGCTCGGCCCGCTGGTTCTGGTAAGGGATATGTCCAGATGAATTACTGTATCTGGATCTGTTCTGTAGCTGACGAAAACAGGAATCCGTCCAACCCTGTATATCCTGCCAACAGGAACGATGCTGTACACTTGGCTGGTTCGGTTTAATGTCCTGTTTTGTGCGCCGTTTTTAATAACAGGTAAACTGCATTTTGTGCATAATTCGTTTAAAGGTCTGCTGGACACTCTTTTTACACCGGTATCGAGCAGAAATTTCTCCACAGGACCGTAAAGTGCGCTGTGCGATGAGTTTCCCGGAGAAGACGGCGGAACAATGTCTATTTTTGCAGCTGTTATCTGAATGTATTTGCCGTACGGAGTACTTACAGTACGATATCTGCAGCATCTGGCTGTATGCAGCTTCGCAATGACGGGTGGACAGGGTACCATCAGCCTTAAGTCGGACAGACTGGCATTTTTCTGGCCCCCATACCAGAAAGATACGGTGTAATCACAGCTAAAGCTGTAAGTGCTCCGGAAGTGAGTAACTGCGATCAGACCGATTACAGCCAGTATTGAGCACAGCAGAATTGCGAGCAATTTCTTCTGCATGCACGCATTACAGCAAAGGTGTTTATAAATGTATCCAAATTACAAATTAAACAAAAGATACAAATCAACAGTTAAAGTCGTTTACGGCTTCAACTATGAGCTTTGCTATTGCCTCAGCGCTGAAGCAAGCAGAGTTTAATATCAGGTGATAAATGCTCCAGTCGTCTATGTTTATTCCGTAGTACTTCCTGTACCTGCTTCTCTCGTACATTTCTCTTCTTCTCGTCTCCTCCCTCACTTTTTCAATGCTTTTTCCTTCTCTTTTTGCAATTCTCTCAACTCTAACGTCTTCCGGAGCAAAAATAAATACCTTGAAAGAATTCTCTACGACCCACGCAGAGAGCCTTCCCTCGACCACAACGTTTTCCTTCATGCTGGCAAGCTCTTTCTGAGTTCTGTCTATGTAATGGTCTATTTCCTCGTTCTCTTCAGCTATTTTGCTGAACTCTTCAATCGTGTATCCTCTTTCCCTCGCCATCTGCCTGAATATCTCTCCAGCGGAGATGAGTTCGTAACCGAGCTTTTCAGCTACAAGCTTGGCAACTGTCGTCGTTCCGCTGCCCGGCGGTCCGGATATTGCGATTTTCATACTTTCACCCGGCTGTAAGTATCCGGGACGCTAACTTACATGTGAAGGGCTTTTCTAATCACCAAGGACAGAGGCATGGAACATATGAAGTACCAGAAGAGCCACCACGGAATCGGAAATACGAGAGTTATTATCGGATGGCTCACGTGTATGTGCCCGAAGAATGGGGCGTTAACGACGTATCCGCTAACGCTCGAGTAAGCAGCTCTCAAACCGTGAGCGAGGCTGTTTCCGTATATCACGTACAGCAGCCAGTAGAATATGGGCATGGTTACTGCCAGTGAATACGGCATAACTTTAAGCTGGGGCCCCATCAGCTTGGCCTGCATCTCCCTTATTTCCGCCTGCCTTTCCTCTAACTTTTTCAGCTTGTACTTGTTGTCACTTTTCATTGCCTCCATGTACTCCTTCTGAAACTGCATGACTTCCTTCTGTATTCTTTTCATCTCCTCCACATCTACCATCGCCCACTGGATAAGCGTGGTGTATACAGCCGTTGCAACGGCGAGAATGAATATTACCCATATCAACGGTAGAGCCAGGAGCGGGTGTAATACGGCATCAACTGCCTTTGCTATTCCGAACAGAATTGTTCTGTCGAACACTCCAAAAAAGGTGAAAATTCCAAGAGTAATAAAAAACGCATCAATCAGCCTTTTAATTGTTTCTCTCATCTTTTACACCCCTTCAATATTCTAAACAGTCACTCCTCTCCCAGTATCTTTCTTATCATCGGGTGCATTTCTGTGAGCTGCTCCTTGGCGAGGTCTTCGTAGTACTGATACGCTATGCTGACTGCGAGCAGCAAACCCGTTCCCGTAACGTGTCCTATCGTTCCGAGCATGTTTGCTATCAGCGTTAAAGCTCCGATTACAGCACCGCCAACAACAGTAACCTTTGGAATGTACCTTTCCAGAACCCTTTCAAGAGCCTTCGGGTTCTTCCTGAAACCCGGGATCTGCATTCCCGACTTGGCAAGCTGATCTGCTATTGTCTTTGGATCCATTCCGGATGTTTCCATCCAGAATATCGAGAAGAGGACACCACCTATTATCAGTATCGTTGCATCCGTGAGCAAGTGCAGGAATATCATCCAGTCAGGAGGTGGAGGTACGTGTATGTGGTAAGTTTCCGTCAGGAGACGGTAGTTCTCCCTTACGAGCTCGGGTATCCAGTTGCTCGGACCTCTTATCGGGTTCAGCAGATACATTATACCGCTTACCGGCTGAGTTCCAACGTATTCTCCGAGGAATTTAATTCCGTGCCTGTACAGTATCAGTCCGAATATTTCGATGTTTGCCTGTAAAGCTCTGACGAATATCATCGGCAGAACACTCGTATAAATCAACTTCAGCGGATAGCGACCTCTTGCACCTCTGACAAACGAGTGTGAGAGTGGTATTTCAACTCTCGTTCCCTCAGCGTAAACGACGAGAAGTATAATTATGGTCGTGGTTATAAGAGCTAAAACTCCGCCATCTATGAGTATGAATTTTATTCCCGCGAGCGTAAGCAGCTGAGAAGCACTCATGTGCTGTGCTATCCAGATCCACCTCGGTATTATTCCTGCTGGAAGCTTGCTGTGGCTCGGAACAACCCAGTTTATCAGACCCGTAACAATTGCCTGAGATATTCCGGCAAGAATGAACAGGCTGACACCGCTCCCAATACCCCACTTTGAAACGACTT
>JALVYA010000057.1 GCA_027038095.1 Archaeoglobaceae archaeon | reverse complement strand
GAAAAGACAGCAATCCAGAAGTCGCAGAAAGATTGATGGATGCAAGGGGTAAGATCAAGCTATCTGTCAATGCGCTTGGTGAGATTTCTGGCAGTAAAATAGAAGACGTGAGAGAGGAAATCATGGGGATTGAGGGAAATGCGAGTCAGGAATACTGGAGCTCGCTGTCCTTGGTGTTCCCGCAGGACTACGGATTTAAAGGGAGAAGGGGTCTTGAAGCGGGTCAGACAAGGTATGCTCAGGATATAGTCAATGCGATGCTGAACTACGGGTATGCTATACTTCATTCAGAGTGCATCAGGGATGTGGAGCTTGCAGGCCTCGACCCATATGCGGGATTTTTGCATGCCGATAGATCCGGGAGAACATCAATTGCCCTCGATTTGATGGAGGAATTTAGACAGCAGATTGTTGATAGGGCTGTAATCAAGCTTATTTCATACGGGCAGATCAAAGCTAAAGAATGTGAAATGAAAAACTTTGTTTGCATGCTAAACGATTCCGCAAGAAAAACGCTGCTTGCAGAGGTGCTGAAGAGACTTGAAACAAAAACGCAATACATGGGAAGAAATATAAGCTATTCCTCGGTGATACTTCAGCAAGCCCGTAGAATAGCATCTTTTTAAGGAATAAAGGGAAATACAAAGGCTTCTGGCAGAGGTGGTGACATGATTGAAGTCAGCAATATAGTTCAGTACCTCTACTGCCCTCGGAAGCTGTACTTCATAAAAGTGATGGGGCTAAGAATAACAAGGCCGAAAATGAATGCTGGGAAAGAAGTTCACGAAAACGTTGCAAGATCCATTGCAAGAAAGATAGAGGGTGAAATTTTGGAAAACGTCTGGAAAGCCAGAGATACGGGATGAAAGGTTGCGTTGATGCAATAATAAAAAGAGGTGAAGAGTATATACCCATGGATATCAAATTCTCCTGCTTTAAGAGTCTGTTCTATCAGTGGAAGATGCAGCTCGTAGCTTATGCTGTTCTCGTTGAAGAGAATTTCGGCTGTAGTGTGAAGAAAGCTTACATATATCTTACAGAAGGAAAAGGCTGAATAGAGGTAGAAATTACGCCAGAGGATAAAGAGGCACTAACAAAGATAATACAGAAAGTTAGAGAGATCATTCGTGAGGAAAAAATATCCTAAAACGCGTAAGTCCAAGAAGTGTAACTACTGTGAAGTAGCGAGGTTTTGTGTCTGAAATGCTGTTTAGATTAAGCTGGAGTTAATCAACTCGGAATTTAACCTGATTGGATCTAGTAAGTATGCCTGTCAAAGCTAAGCAAATTCCACTTTGCTGTCTTTAACGAGTTTTACGCCAGCATTGCTTATAATAATGGCTGTTTCGGAACATCTCCGGCAAAGAGGAATTATGAAAATGCAATCTCTCTCATCTCTGACGAATGTTTTGACCTGTCTTGATAGTGTTTCTCTGTCATTAGGGTTCAATTCACCTCTGAATGCCGAATACTGCACCCTTTCAAGTCCACATAACGCTGCAGAAGTTTTGCGAGGCGTGTACGGTTTGCATCATTGCTTATATCGTATACGATGAGGTGGATCATAAAAATGATTTAGAAATCATTAATTATTTTTGCTTGTACATTACCAGCATTAGACCAAGCACCTCTTATAAGTTTTCAGAGTTGCCAGTATTTTCCTGATTTTTTGTTGTTCTGTATAACTGTTGAAGGTCATCTCGACACTCTTTGGATTCTAAACAAAAAATCACTCAAAATAAAAAATTATGTTATTGTTTCACCAGAACCTCCTGCCTCTTCCTCTACCTCTGCCAAATCCTCTGCCTCTTCCGCCTCTGCCCCAGCCGAACCTGCCAAACACTCTTAACATGAATCCCGGTCTGTTGTATCCTGAGCAGTATCCGAGACCCCTTCCAGTTCTCGGCCCGAGACCGAGCGGTCCAGTTCTGTCTCCACCTGGCATGGCTATCACCATGATTGAATAATTATTCAGAATATTTAAAGATTTCGGTGCACCTAAACCGGGCATAGTGTCACACCTCAATAACCTCTCCAGTTCTCTCCCACACTCTCATCCCGATAGCTTCAAGCTCTCTGGCAAAATCTTCAGACTTCAGGGTTTCAATGAACTTCTTAACAGCCCCCTTTCCGAGCCTGTCCTTCCTCACCGCGAAGTCGTACTCTTCAGCTCTCACAGGTATGAAGTCCAGTCCGTAGAGGTCAGCAACGCTTTTTATTCCAAGTCCAACGTCAGCCTTTCCTGTGAGGATTGCAACCGCAACAGCCGTGTGAGTCTTCGCCTCAACGCTGTACCCGTTAATTCTCTTTACCAGCTCGTCGAAGCTTTCCCCTCTTTCTCTGGCAATTTTTTTCAGGTGCATGTCCATCAGAACTCTCGTTCCCGAGCCGGGATTTCTGTTTATCACCCTCACGTCTTCCCTCAGCATGTCGTCAAACCACTCTATCCCCTTCGGGTTGCCCCTGCTGACGATCAGTCCCTGCTCTCTCAAGTAGCCCTTTACCAGAACCGCATTCTTCAGCCCGAGCTTTCTCATCGCAGGCAAATTGTACTCGCCGCTCTCATCCAGAAGGTGCGTTCCCGCTATGTCAGCCTCTCCTCTCTTAACGGCCAGCAGTCCACCGGTGGAACCGGCGTTTATGATTTTGGCATCTATTGAAGCGAGTTTAACCAGTAAATCCACGCCAATGCAGTGGCTTCCGATTACAACAAGCTCCGAAGGCCTTAGAGTTGAGAAAAGAGTTACCTCAACCTCTCCCGGTTCGAGTATCGTAACGTCCTCTCCAATCTCTATAAAGCCGTCTGCCTGATAGAGTTTAGACACCATAGCGGAGTAGTTACCGGTCAGAGGGTAGGCTGAGTAACCGCTTTCACCCCTGACAAGACAGACGGGGTGGAATTCTCTCCTTCCGTGAGGCGAGACCACCCTTACAGCAAGGTTCGCCTTAACGCTCTCTGACCGCACTTCTTTGCGACCGCTCAGGTAGCGGATCAGTGGTGCCACGAACCTATCGAATATCATGAACGCCGAAGTGGGGTATCCCGGTAAGCCGAAAACTGGCTTTCCCCTGATAACGGCAAAAACGGCAGGTTTTCCGGGTTTAACGGCGATTCCGTGAACAATAACGTTTCCCATCTTTTCGAGAACTCTGTAAACGATGTCTCCTTCTCCAGCAGAAGTGCCTCCCGACATTATGACGACTTCAGCTTTGTTCAGAGCCTCTTCAAGAGCCTCAACCATGGAATCCCAGTCGTCCCTGACTATTTTCCTGTACGTTACAGTCCCCCCGCTCTCCTCTACAG
>JALVYA010000056.1 GCA_027038095.1 Archaeoglobaceae archaeon | reverse complement strand
AGTGCTTTCTCGCATCTTCCATTGCCTTCAGAAACTCTTTTTGAACACTCTCCCTCACGCTCTCATCCAGTTCGGGAAAGAAGTCCAGTGGATTGACGAAGTCAAAACCCTTTTCCACGTTGTACCTCGTGCTCCTTGCCGTGTGGCTGGCAATCCTGTGCTCCAGAAGCTCTCTGCTTATTGCGACGCTGATACCCGAAATGTCAAAAGTAAACGTTATGTGCTCCAGAGCGCTGCTGTAGTCGTTCTCTACGATCATTCTGACTATTTCCTCCCTGCTCAGGTTCTCGGGAACTCCGCTGACCCTCGCAGAGTTTGCGACGAGGTCAACTCCATTCTCAGTCACTCTCAGGAGCTTCACTTCCACAAAACATCCCTCCTCAGCTTACGGATAAAACCAGCACAAATCAGCTTACGACAGGGATTCCCTAACATTTTTTGCCGCCTCACACATGACTCTGAGCTTCTCGAAAGCAATCTCTCTTGGCAACAGCTTTAACCCGCAGTCCGGGTCGATGTAAAGGTTTTCAGGCTTGACCACGTCGAGAGCGAGCTCTATTGCTTTTACGACTTCCCCAACGCTCTCAACCCTGCTGCTGTGAACGTCTATGCACCCAAATCCAAGGTCCATGTCGTAGGAGTACTCCTTAAGCACGTTTAACTCGGAAAAACCCCTGTTTGCGAATTCGAGGTCAAGCTGATCGACTCCAAACTCCATTACGTGCGGAAATAGCCGTTCGTACTCTCCGTAGCAGATGTGTATTGCCGTGTAGACCTTACCCCTCACACCCTTAAGCATTTCTTCGATTGCGTTTTTTGCTATTTCTATTTCTTCCTGACTCGAGTGGGTTGAAAGGGCTGGCTCGTCTATCTGTATAAAATTCGCTCCGGCTTTCGTGAGTTTTCTTATTTCCTCGTTTATTATTTCCGCAATGGCGTAGACAGCTTCCTCTTTACTGCTGTAGTACTCGTTAAAGCTCCAGTCTGCAAGCGTGTAGGCTCCGGTAATCGGCACTTTAATTTCTCTGTCCGTGATACCTCTGACAAATTCAAATTCGTGAACCACGAGGGGTTTTTCGTAAACGAGCTCGTCAACTATTGCCGGTTTTGGGTAGTATGCGTTGCCCCACACCCTGACCTCGCCGTAGATAACAAAACCGCCAATTCTCTCGGCAAAGTAGGAAACCATCTCCTCTCTCCTCATTTCCCCGTCCCAGAGTATCTCAATTCCGGCGATTTCCTGATCCTTAACAACAGCTCTGACGGCATCCCTGAAAGCGTCTTCTCTGATTCTGTCGTCATTGCAGTTACCGATGATGTACTTCAACCAGAGGGGTTTCGGATAGCTTCCAACGACCGTAGTCCTAAGGCATTCAGCACTCATAACAGCATCCCCTTAAGCTTTGAAAGCAGGGACATTTTCTCGTAAGCTTTAATTTCCGGCAAAAATTCAAGACCAGTATTCGTCGTGAGGTACAGGGTTTTCGGGCTGAATTCAGATATCAATTCAACTTCTTCCTTCAGCTCTTCCAGACTTTCAATCTTGGTATTTCTGCCGTCAACTATGCCGGCGGACAGGCTTTTACACCCAAACTCCTTCAAGCACCTGACGTTATCCTCAAAACCCTCTACAAAGTCAAGTCCGATGACGTCAAACCTGTCAACGAGCTCAGAATAAATTTTTTCGTTTACACTTCCAAAATACGTCGAAATCCACAACCTGCCTTTAAAGTTAAATGAATCCAGAACCTCCACGAACGTCTGGAAGTAATCCGAGCAAGCTTCTGGATACACGAGAGCTGGCTCATCAAGCTGGACGTCTCCAGTTATCTCGAACAGATTCTGCACTTCCCGCATCACAAGCTCTGCAAACTTCTCGAAAATCCTCTTTTCGCACCTCGAAAGGTAAAAAGCGGTCAGACAGGACATTACGGCTTTTAAAGCACGCCTCTTCTTCCACACCCCGCAGGCGATTCTGAAATCGTTCATCACCGGCTTCCTCAGGTTTCTCTCGTCCTCGAGTACGGGAATTCTGTAGTACAGGTTGTTTTCAAAGTACCTCGCAAGACCGTTCGGTTTGAAGCCAGCTCTTATGGCTACGGTGGCGAGAAAGTCGTGCCAGAGCAGCATACCTTCAGTCAGCACGTCAACTCCGCACTTCTCCTGATTCTCCAGAACCTCTATCTGGGCTTTTTTGAGCACGGATTCGTCAACTCTCGCATCCAGATCCTTCTGCAAACCCTCAACTCTTTTCAGGTAGTTCCTGAACCACACCGGACGGGGGTAGCTGCCTGCAGATGATACGGCAAACTCCACAGGGGGTGTTGGGTGTCTGAAAAATAACAATTTCATTTGTTCCAGTAGAAAGGAAGGTTGACATTTTAATCTTAGTATAATATATTTTTTGTAACACTATATAGTACAATAATTGAATTATTTAAATTCTAATAAAATTATATTATATACAAAAAATTAAGAAGTTAAATTATCTAATTTTTTTATTATTATTTACAAGTATATTTTTTGCGGGTAAATTACAGCACCTACTGTAGATTTAGATTGTAAGCTCAGCTTTTGGGACTGTCAAGATAACACCCCCAGTAGTTACAGAATGCGATAAAGCTTTTGGTTTCATCTATCGGCTATTAATCTTCTTTCCTTCTTTCCCGCTTTAAAACCTTCTTGAGTCTGTGATAACATGTTCTGACTAATTCATGGCTTATTTCTTCGAAAAGGGAGAGGAAATCGCTTGTCTTCCTCAGAGAAAGACCGGAGAAGTATAATAGTGCAGCAATTACTTTAAGCTCTATACCTTTCTTATTCCTCCAGAGTTTGTAGACCTAACGCAGTCCACCAATTGCCTTAGTGTGGGTTGCATATCTTTTATTTAGTTTATTTATTTTTTTATCCCTATTCTTGACACTCTCGTGCTTCCATTGTAATCTAATTTGGCTTAGCGTAGGTGATATTTTTTAGGTTCTTATATATATTTGATGTGACTATTCCCTTTAAAATTAGAAAATCATAATATCAAATAAGAGTTTAACTTTAATTTAAATAAACAACCACTTAATACACAAGATTTCTCAGCTCACCGACGCTCGTTCTTATTTCTGCAAAAACGTTGTGCTGGTGTATGCTCTCCTCGTTTTCCTGCCTCAGAATTACGAGGGTTTCTGGCGGTGCTTCTTTCAGTAAACCTGCCGCTTTTTCCGCCATTTTTCTGACGCTGTCCTCAACAAATAGGGGGTTTCTGTGAGCCCTTTCGACGACTTCTGCTTCGTCCTCTCTCTTTAACAGCTCGTATATCTCGCAGCTCATG
>JALVYA010000055.1 GCA_027038095.1 Archaeoglobaceae archaeon | reverse complement strand
TCTTTTTTTATTTCGTCTATTGCCTCTTTGCTGCACAAAAATGGGTGTACCCTTGCGTTAAACTTCTTCGCAATCCTCTCCACGTCAATTACGTCTCCTATCCTGCAGCCCGAACACACGTAAACGTGAACCATGATTTTCCCTTTTCCCTCATTTATCATGCTTTTTAGTGATTTATTGAGCTCGATATTTTAACGTTTTTGCAAATTTAAATTTATATAAAAGTAATTTTAGTAAAATTAAATTAACAGTAAAAAAGGTGAAGAGCGTTACTTCTTTTTAAGCTCCTCAAAATCCGAGTAGAAGTACTCGTGCTCGCCCCTCTCGCCTTTGCTCCTCCTCTCTTCCTCAACTTTCCTCAATTCGTTCCTCTTGATCTTCCCGCTTATCGTTTTCGGCAGTTCTGGCACGAATTCAATTATTCTCGGAACCTTGTATTTGGCAAGAACCTTAGAACAGTGGACGAACAGCTCAAGAGCGAGCTCTCTGCTTGGTTCGTATTCAGGCTTCAGCACGACGAAAGCCTTTACCACCTGCCACCTTATTCTGTCCGGACTCCCAACAACAGCCGCTTCGGCCACTGCATCGTGTTCTATCAGAGCACTCTCTACCTCAAAAGGTCCAACCCTGTAGTCAGAAGTCTTTATAACGTCATCCGCCCTGCCGACGAACCACCAGTAACCCCTCTCGTCAAAGTATGCCTTGTCGCCCGTGTAGTAGAGGTTGTTCCTGAATACCGAGCGAGTCTTCTCCTCGTCGCCTATGTAGCCTGCGAAGAGACCTATGGGTCTCCACCTGTCGAGTCTGACCACTATGTGCCCCACGACGTTTGGTTCCGTTATGAAGTTGCCGTCATCATCAACGAGGGCAACGTCGTGCATGTAGCTTGGAAATCCAAAGGATCCGGGTATAACCTCTTCAATCCACGGGGGATTGCCTATCATTGCCGTGCTCTCAGTCTGTCCGTAGAAGTCTCTTATCGTCGTTCCCGTGTACTTTTTCCACGTGTTTATTATTTCCGGATTGAGTGGTTCTCCAGCACTCATGACCTCTCTCAGCCTGTTGAATTCGTAGTTTTCGAGCTTTTGAAGCATGAAAATTCTCCATGCTGTTGGTGGCGCACAGAAAGTGCTTATATCGTAGTCCGAAATCACCTCAAGGTACCTGTCCGGGATGAACCTGTTGTAGTTTATTCCCAGAACTGTGGCTCCCATTATAAACGGTGCGAAAAACGAACTCCATGCGAACTTTGCCCATCCGGGCGCACTCAGGTTCGTGTGCAGGTCGTCTGTGGTAATTCCTATCAGATAGGCTGTGGAAACGTGTCCGAGTGGATAGCTAACTGCTGTATGTCCAACCATTTTTGGCAGTCCGGTGGTTCCCGAAGTGAAGAAGTTGAACACTATGTCATTGCTCCTGACTTTTTCCGGTTCAGCCTGACTCTTTTCCTTCTTTATCTCGTCGTAGCTCGTCCACCCCTCCACGTCGCCGGTGACTATTTTTACAGGATCGTGCTTTGAGTTCTCCAGAGCTTCGTCTATTATTTTCGCACTTCTTTCATCCGCTATAACTGCTTTTGGCTCGTAAACGCTGAACCTGTATTCAAGCTCTTTTGAAACCATGGTCGTTGCAGTCGGCACGGCAACGAAACCGCCTTTCAAGCTCGCAAAAATTGAAAACCAGGTCTCAGGTATTGCCGGAAGCATCATGTAAACGCCATCGCCTTTTTCTATGCCGCTGTCCCTCAAAAAGTTAAGAAGTTTGTTGCAGTTTTCTATTATTTCCTTATAAGTAAAGCTCCTACTTTCGTCCGTTTCCAGATCGTGCCAGAGCAGAGCTTTCTTGTCTCCTCTCTCCCTGACGTGTATTCCTTCAAAAACCTCGTGAACCCAGTTAAAGTATTCCGGAAGCTTCATGTGGTTCAGTCTGTCAAAAAATTTCTTCAACTCCACCTTTCTCTCTTCGTAATCCGCTATGTTGTTAGCAGCAATAAACTCTCTGTACACGTCTTCCAGTTTACCCAAATCAACACCTCCAGTTCAGCCGGTTATTTTGAATACTCTACGCATCAAATATATACGTCGTTTAACGTTTACGGTATTTGCTGTTCCGTTCTCACGGAACGCAACTTTTGACCGGACGCAAATCAAAATGCAGGTGTAAAATAGTTTAGATAACGGAGAAATAAACAAAACAGATAAAGCGTTTCAATCATTATTAACAGTTAAAGTTATACCTGCTTTTCGAGCACGTAAATTCTTCTCGTCAAGCTTCCGTGAACCCTGATTCGATAAACGTCGATAATCTTCAGGGGTGAGAATTCGGCATCTACGTTGGTTACAAAAACAGCCCTACTGCCCGGTTTCAGAACCCTGTAAACCTCCTGAGCAACTTTCCCGTGCAGAGTTTCTCTGCTGAAAAGGCTTCTGGAAGACTGGTAGTACGGAAAGTCCGTGGCTACGCCATCGAATACGCAGGACTTAAACGGCAGGCTGGTGGCGTCTCCACAGATTACGTGAGCATCTGGCGAGAAAACTTCTGTGTTTGCTCTGCAACCCCTCACAATTTCTGGATACAGGTCCACGCCTGTTGCGTTCAGACCGGAAAGCGAAGCCTCTATCAAAAAACCCCCAGTACCGCACATCGGATCGAGAAAGCTGCCGCTGGATGTGGAGATGTTTACGAGAGCACGGCAGAGTTTCGGTAACATGACTCCCGGCCTGAAATACGGCCTTTTTTCCGGATGCCTCTCTGAAAACTGCTTTGTGTTCTGTCTGTGCAGAAGAAGGCCAACAAGAGCTGTAGAGTCCGGAAAAACGTAAACCCTCACCACAGTGTCGGGTGACGAAACGCTGATTTTCAGTCCTTTCCTCCACAGGACAGCTCCAAGACTTCTTTCCAGCTCTTTACGCTCTTCCCCGCTGAGAAACAGGCTGCATTTTTTGTTATTTACGGCTGAATTCCTGAAACACTCAAGAGAGGCGGGCGAGAAGTACTTAACTCTGACACAGCACTTTCCGCTGAACGTCAGCAGCAGGTAATCTGCAAGCTCCTTCAGCCTCTCCTCAACCTCGTAAAAACTGCACAGAGCGTAAACCTTTACAACTTCTCTCGTAAGGGCCAACCTCTCTATGAGCCTGGACTGATAGCACCGGTAAACGAGAACCCTCCCCAGAACTTTTGGGTTCAAAACAGAAAGCAGGTACTCTATTTCCGCTCTTGCCAGCTCCGGGTAGTCTCCCGAAATCAGGAAAGCGAGGTTCATTTTTACTTCCTTCTACTTTTTAAACCTGCGCCTGTCTTTCCTCTCCTTTTCTCTGGACTTCTCAGCTCTGTAC
>JALVYA010000054.1 GCA_027038095.1 Archaeoglobaceae archaeon | reverse complement strand
GTTATTGGCGTGGGTCAGAGCAAGTTTGGAGAGCTGTGGGATGCGAGTTTTAGAGACATAGTTCTATCAGCAGGAATAGAAGCTATAGAAGATGCCGGGCTTGAAGGTAGAGAAATAGAAGCCCTGTACGTTGGAAACATGAGTGGTGGAAGGTTCCTCTCTCAGGAACACATCGCAGCCCTGATAGCGGACTACGCCGGTCTGGCTGAACTGCACATTCCGTGCACGAGAGTTGAAGGAGCTGATGCGAGCGGAGGTCTGGCTTTGAGACAGGCTTACCTTGCCGTAGCTTCCGGGTTACACGACATAGTCATAGCTGCCGGTGCCGAAAAGGTAACCGACATAGGAGATAAAGCCATGGAAATTCTCGCTTCGGGAGTCGACAGGGAGTGGGAGGTTTTCAACGGAGCCACCCTCGCTTCCCTTTTCGCCATGATGGCGAGGCTTCACATGGACATGTACGGAACCAGAGCTGAGGATCTGGCAAGAGTTAGCGTTAAAAACCATAAAAATGCCGTTAAAAATCCAAAAGCCCAGTTCAGAAGGGAGATCAGTATGGATATTGCTTTGAATTCGCCCTACGTTGCCGAACCGCTGAGAATGTTCGACTGCGCTCCGATTTCCGATGGTGCTGCTGCAGTAATACTTGCGAGCGAGGAAGTTGCCAAAAAGTACACGGATACGCCCGTATTCATATCAGCCAGCTCACAGGCAACAGACTACATAGCTCTCAGCAGCAGAAAGGACTTTACGAGAATGGACGCTGTCGTGTTTGCTGCAAGAGAGGCTTACAGGAAGGCGGGAATAGAGGCTCGAGATATAGACGTTGCAGAGGTGCACGATTCCTTTACAATAGCCGAAATAATGGCTTACGAAGATCTGGGTTTCGCTGAGAAGGGAAAAGGGGCTGAACTGATAAGAGAGGGCGTTACGGAAATAGATGGGGATTTGCCCGTCAATACGTCCGGCGGTTTAAAGGCATGCGGACACGCTGCCGGTGCTACCGGCATAAGGCAGGCAGTGGAAATAACTCTGCAGCTCAGGGGCGATGCTGGAGAGAGGCAGGTTGACGCTGAGAGAGGTCTTACTCTGAACATAGGCGGGACTGGAGCAACGGCAGTCGTGACGATATTCAGCAGATGAATGTGGTCGTTCGTGTAGCAAGTCAGGTGGTTTTATGCTTCCGAGGTTTTGGAGAAAAATAAAGCACAGGTACAACCTCATAGCAACGAAATGCGAGAACTGCGGAACGTTCTACTATCCGCCGAGAAACCTGTGTCCAAAGTGCAGGAGAAAAAGCAGGATAGTGGAGGTGAAGCTGAGCGGAAGGGGAGAAGTTTTAAGCTATTCTGTAGTTCACGAAGCTCCGGAAAACATGAAGGATCAGAAACCCTACGTCGTCGCAATGATAAAGCTTGACGAGGGGCCGGTGATAACATCACAGCTCGTGTGCGATTGCAAGGAAGTCAGAAAGGGGATGAGAGTCAAAGCCGCTTTCAGGAGGTGCGGAGAAGAGGGTGATGCCGGAATAATCTACTACTGCACGAAATTCATACCTGAATAATTATTTTTGTTTGTTTTTGTTAATTTATCGTGCTTATAATTTTGCTATATCAAAAAATCAAAGCTCCCGTTTGCGTTCTTCAGGTATACCTCTACCAGGCAATCTCCCGTTTCCGGAATCGTGTAATTTAACCCTGCCGAATCGTTGAAGATTTTGCTGAAAACTTTTTTACCGTTTATGACGAGCAAAACTCCGGCTTTTCCAGAATTGAGTCTGGTAACCATTCTGACTTTCATACCGGCTTTTACCGGGAACATTTCCTCCCTTACACCTGTGGCATTTTTAAATCTCACGTGAAAACCGGTAGAATCGCTCCACGACGCAATCGAAGTTCTGGCACACCCGGAGAAAAATACGGCCAGAATTATCAAAAATGCCAGCACTAACTTTAATCCTCTCATAGCTTCTAATCGACAGCGTTAAACATAACCTGAGAAGCAGTTTTCAGCTTCCTTCTTACGGGGTGTATCTCGTACAGTTCAAGAACGAGCACGCCATTGACGAATCTGTCAAAGCCAAAGGCTCTTTTCAGAAACTCTGCGTGTTTTTTATTTCTGACGTAAACGAGGGTTTTACCTCCCACGTCGCACATTTCAAGGATTACCGGAATTGGAAAGCTCTTCATTTCTTCTTCGTCGAGGTATTTTGCTATGAATTCCAGTTCTTTCCTTTCAACCAAATATTCATTGCCGTCTCTCGCCGTTATTACGGGTTCATCCTCTTCAAGCATTTCCGCGAGCATTCTGCTGTTTCTCGGCAGGTGACTGTTTACTGTGCTGACGAGAGTTGCCAGTGCCCTGTCTACGAGCTCTCTTTCACTTTTTCTTCCGTTGGATCCGTTCAGATTAAGTCCCAAATCCATTTTAACCCACCTCAACTTTGAAATATCTTTACTGACTTTCATTGACTTCTGCTTTAATTCGTTTTTCCTTTGCCGTTTCAACATAACAGATGTCTTCAGTACTCAAGTTCGATCTCTAAATCCCCGCGTATTCCCATGTCCTTGGCACTGCCCTCTCTCACGCACAGCTCAAGGGTGGAGAAACTTCCTACTATGGCGAAAGGCTCTCCCACCCTCACGTCTGGTATTCTCTTTACCATCGGAAAGTACATTTCCTTTACCCAGACGCCCTTAATATCTCTCACTTTTTCAGCCCTCACATTTGTCACAGCGTTTCCAAACCTGTCGTTGAATATCACCTTGCACCTCAGCCTGTTATTTTTTGCTTTCACGTCAAAAAGTTCCAGCTTTTTTAGTTTTCTAAGAGGCATCTCCTCCCCATATTCCTGAATTCTCCCCGCTGCTGTCAGGGCAGCAGAAGGGGCAAATATGTCCCTGCCGTGAAATGTCGATGACAGTCTGACATCCATTCCAAGACAGTCTCTCAAAAAACTGAAAACCTCCCCTCCATCCACGTTTAAAACCACCCGTATTCCCGCTTCTTTTGCAGCAGGGTACAGGATACCGTTGTTGGGTCCGACAAATGCTGAATTCCTGCAGAAAATAGCCAGAACTTCTCTCTCCCCTCCAACGGTGGGATCAACGACTGCGCAGTGCACGGCTTTTGCATACTTCCAGCTGCTGTACAGAAGGAAGGCACCGTGCATTACGTTGAACGGTTCCACTTCGTGACAGATGTCGACGATACTGGCTTCGCGTTTCAGGCACTTGAGAGCTGAAATCAGAGAACACTTCATAACTCCGGGGTAGTAATCTCCAAAATCCGTTATCAGAGTTACAGTGTCGTACATGTTTTCTTCGCTTTTGCTGCAGTTGATTTATCT
>JALVYA010000053.1 GCA_027038095.1 Archaeoglobaceae archaeon | reverse complement strand
ACTCTCAGCATATCTGACAGGCCTGAAAGCGACGGTTCAGCTACGATGAGGGCTAAATCCGTGTTTGCAAGAGAGGCTATTACCGGACAGCCGATTCCGGGAGCACCATCCACGATTATTGCCGCCGCTCCACAGTTATCAGCCTCTGCCTTTGCGAGCTCTTTAACCTCCATAACGAGCTTTCCACTGTTTTCTTCTCCCGGAAAGAGTACTGCGTGAACGAATCTGCCAATTTCAGTGTCAGACACGAAGATTTTTCCTCTAACTCCCTCCACCATTTTTACTGCTCCTTCCGGGCATGCGTTGTAGCAGAGAGCACAGCCCTCACAGCTCCTTTCGTCAACTTCGTACCTGCCGTCAGATTCGATTATCGCATCGAATCTGCAGAGTTCGTAGCACAAACCGCACGAGGTGCATTCCTCAGTAATCTTCGCCTTTTTCAGCCCGACAAAAGGCTTTTCCTCCAGAATTTTTGGTTTCAGAAGCACGTGAAGGTTGGGCGCATCGACATCGCAGTCAGCGACAACAACCCTCCTGATCCTTGAAATTACGTAGGCTATCTGAGCTGTTACAGTTGTCTTCCCTGTTCCACCTTTTCCGCTTATCACGGTCAATCTCAGGGGGTTTTCTGAGGACAGTTCAAACATCCCAATCACCTTAAAACAGGCTTTTCAGACGGCTATACAAGCTCTCTGACGGCATCGTGTATGGACTCGAACTCCTCCTTCAGCTCGTCAAACAGCAATCCTCTGGAGTACTTCTCTGCGAATTCCTTTCTGAACGGTATTTTTCCTATCACCGTCAGCCCTTCTTTCTCGCACCTCTGCTCCAGTTCGAAGGGAAGGCCGTACTTGTTTATCACAACGCCAAAAGGCTTTTCCAGAGACCTGACGACGTCAGCAGCAATCTTCAAATCGTGAAAGCTGAAGGGTGTCGGCTCTGCAACGAGAATCACGAAGTCCGCCGCCTTTACGCTCTCGACCATCGGACAGGAAACGCCCGGAGGGCAGTCTATAACGGCATCCTTCTCCATTTCCTTTTTCATGGCTTTTATTACCGGTACCGGCGAAACCTCGCCTATTTCCAGCTCTCCGTACGTCAGCAAGTTTCTGTTATCCACAAACACGTCGACAATTCTGCCAATTTTTCTGTCAACCTCTTTCATAGCTTTTTCCGGACACAGATATACGCAGGCACCGCAGCTGTGGCAGATTTCAGGGAAAACGATCACCCTGTCTTTCAGCACGACTATGGCGTTGTACTGGCAGACATCCTTGCAAACTCCGCACAGATTGCAGTTTTCTCCCACTTCCGGAACTGGCCTGTAAACAGGTCTTTCCTTTTCTTCTCCTCTGAAGAAAATTTTTGCGTTCGGCTCCTCAACGTCGAAGTCGTAGAGTTTCAGTCCGGAAAAAGCTGAGAGGTTAACGGACACGGTCGTCTTTCCAGTGCCTCCCTTTCCAGAGGCTACCGCTATTCTCATTGAACCACCGTAAAAGCGTTAAAATCTCCTGCCCATGCCTCTCCCCATACCTCTACCCATGCCCCTTCCCATTCCTCTGCCCATACCTCTACCTCCGCCCCCGGAAGGAGTTATACCTCCGAGCTCGCCCCTGAGCATCCTCTCAACAGCCTCTCTCACGGTCATTCCAGACGCATCGTAAACCTTTATCCCGGCCGAGGAGAGAACGTTGTACGCGTTTGGTCCGAGGTTTCCGGTTAAAACGCATGAAACTCCCTTATCTATTAACAGCTGGGCCGCAGCTATTCCTGCTCCACCACTGGCCCTTGCGTTCTCGTTTTCAACAACCTCAACATCCTTTATACTTCCTCCATCCACCTCGACGATCGTGAAGCAGGGAGCTCTGCCGAATATTTCAATTACCACGTCGTCGAGTCCTCCTTTTGCAGTAGAAGCAGCGATTTTCATGTTCAGAGTGAAGCCAGCACGCTATTTAAATTTTTAGGTAATCCTAAAACCGGTTTTTTGACTGGAAATAGGTTGAAAAGAGTTGAAAGTCCGGAAACTTGGAATTTAACGAAGTTCACACCCTTTCGAAGACTGCCGCTACGCCCATTCCTCCACCAACGCAGAGAGACGCCACTCCGTATTCAGCCTTTCTTCTCTGCATTTCGTGGAGTAAAGTTACAGTTATCCTCGCTCCTGTCGCGCCTATTGGATGACCCATGCTGATTCCACTTCCGTTTACGTTAACGCTGTCAGTTCTGTCCTCCAGACCAAGCTCCCTTATCACAGCTATCGCCTGAGCCGCAAAAGCCTCGTTTATCTCGAAAAGGTCGACGTCGTCCATGCCAAGGCCGGCTTTCTCCAGAGCTGTTTTCACAGCCGGAACTGGAGAAAGCCCCATGTAAGCTGGATCTATTGCGGAGCAGGCGTAGGAAACGACTCTCGCCAGAGGTTTAAGGCTAAGCTGACTTGCATATTCCTCACTCATGACCATCAGAGCTGCTGCACCATCGTTAATCCCGCTTGCGTTTCCCGCCGTAATCGTTCCGTCGTTCTTGAACGCAGGAGGTAGCTTAGAGAGCTTTTCGATGCTCGTGTCCCTCCTCGGATGCTCGTCCGTATCGATTACGACCTCTCCACCTTTAGTCTTCACGGTAACGGGTATTACTTCCTCCTCGAACTTTCCCTCGTCTATTGCTTTAATTGCTCTTCTGTGGCTTTCGTAAGCGAGCATGTCCTGTTCCTCCCTGCTTATCCCGTACTTTTCCACTATGTTTTCCGCAGTAATTCCCATGTGGTATCCGTAAAACTTTTCCCAGAGACCGTCCAGAACCATTAGGTCAACAAGCTCTCCGTTAAACATCCTGTAGCCCCACCTCGCCTTTGGCAGGGCGTAGGGAGCGTTGCTCATCGACTCCATTCCACCGGCTACGACAGCTCTGCAATCGCCACTCAGAACGCTCTGGGCTGCGAGAACTATCGCCTTCAACCCGCTCCCGCACACCATGTTAACCGTGTAGGAGTAAACCGTTTTTGGCACTCCAGCGTATATGGCTGACTGCCTCGCCGGATTCTGGCCCTGTCCAGCCTGAAGGACATTCCCCATTACGACGCAGTCCACCTCTACCTCTTTTCCCCTGCCCACCTCTTTTTCGAGTTCTTTGAAGTAAGCGTCTACAGCACAGGTTCTTTCGAGCTTTGACGGGTAGTGTCTGAAGTTCTCAACCGGTAAAAGATTTAATTTTTTAAAAAGACCTCTTATTGCTATTTTACCGAGCTCGTAAGCCTGCAGGTCTTTCAGACTTCCTCCGAACCTGCCCACCGGTGTTCTTACTGCTCCGACAATGACGACATCCATGTCCTCCGGTTTTGCTCGGGGAAGATATACTTTTTCGACATTTTTAATCCA
>JALVYA010000052.1 GCA_027038095.1 Archaeoglobaceae archaeon | reverse complement strand
TGGGAACGAGAATACCTTGGGATAGAGAGTGGCTCATAGAGAGCTTATCTGACTCCACCATATACATGTGCTACTATATTCTCGCGAAGTTCATAAACGAGGGCAGGCTGAAGGCTGAAAACATAACTCCGGAGCTTCTGGATTACGTCTTCCTCGGAACAGGTGACGCTGAAAGTGCCAGCGGGTCTTCCAGGCTAAGTGCTGAAATTGTTGAGGAGATAAGAAGGGACTTCGAGTACTGGTATCCTGTGGATTTGAGGAGCAGCGGAAAAGATCTCGTGGCCAACCACCTGCTGTTCTTCCTGTTCCACCACGTGGCAATATTTCCGCCGGAACTCTGGCCTAAGGCTATAGCCGTTAACGGATATGTCAGTCTGGAAGGAAAGAAGATGAGCAAGAGCAAGGGTCCACTGCTCACGATGAAGAGGGCTGTGAAAGAGAACGGAGCTGACGTAACGAGGATGTACATACTGTACGCTTCGGAATACGACAGCGACGCTGACTGGAGAAAGAAAGACGTCGAGAACTTGGCTCACCACCTGAGCAGGTTTTACTCCCTGATGAAGAAGTACTACACACGAGAGCCGGAGGGCTTTAAAGATTTCAAAAGCTCCGCACACCTCGACCGCTGGCTCGTCAGCAGAATGCAGAGAGCGATAAAGGAGACGAGGGATGCGATGGAGAAGCTTCAGACGAGGAGAGCGGTGAATTCGGCCTTCTTCGAGGTCATGAACGACGTCAGGTGGTACCTGAGGAGAGGAGGCAAGAACCCCCAGATAATCTTTGACGACTGGATTAAACTTCTCTCTCCGTTTGCCCCGCACATATGCGAGGAAATCTGGCACTGGAAACACAGCAGCTTTGTCAGTCTGGAAAAGTATCCGGAGTACGACGAGAGCAGGGTTGACGAAATAGCTGAGGTGGCTGAAGAGTACATAAAAGAGCTTATGAACGACATAAAGGAAGTTCTGAAGTTCGTTGACGCTAGGGTTGTTTACATAGCTCCGGCAGAGGAGTGGAAAAAGGAAGTGGCTAAAATTGCTCTGAAAGCGGGAAACTTTGGCAAAGCCATGAAAGAGCTGATGAAGGACGAGAGGTGGAGAAGTATGAGTAAAGAAGTGTCAAACTTCGTTAAAAAAGTTCTCAAAGAGAGCAAAATAGTGGAAGTGGACGAAAGGAGGGTCATAGAGGAGAGCAAGGATTTCCTCGAAAAAGAGCTTGGCGTTAAAATTGCCGTTGACGACAGCAAAATTCCAGAAAACAGGAAAAAATTGGCTATGCCGGGTAAGCCAGCTGTTTACGCCGAATAACTGTTTACTTTTTCTTCGTTATTTTTCGGTTTTACCGTGTTCGACTTTGCTGTTTCCTGTGCCTTTCAGAAGTTTGACTATTTGCTTTAGCTAATTCACAAACTACTTCCACACCTTACCCTTGTAGTGCCCGGTAACCGGACAGCCCATGCAGAGCTCGTTTATCCAGTAGTCGCACTCCTCGCAGTTAGATCCGCAGGAGGGCGTGCCTGTTCTCTTTATGTGTATCTTCATTGGAATGATTGTGTCTCTTTCAGCTCTTACAACTATTCCAACGTCTATGTCGTAAACATCCGGACTCGGCCTTATGTGCTGATCAACTATGGCTTCGAGAGTTGATAAGTCCTCACCTATGAAAAACATCGTCAGATTTCTGTTTCCAGCAACTATGAAACCGTTCAGAAAGAAGGGGCAGTCCTCAAACAGTCTTAAAAGCTCTCTCGGCTGTCTGCACTTTATGTCCACCTTCAAAATGTACAGTCCGGGATTTTTCAGATTTATGCCGTACGCATGATTTATTATTCCGAGTTCCTTCATCTTCTTAATCCTCGCACCAACGGAAGGCTGAGAGAGGCCAACGATTTTCGCTATCTCGTTCTGAGACATTTCTGGATTTTCTTCCAGCACTTCTAAAATCATCTTATCTTTTTCGTCGAGTTCGAACAAGCCTGCCATAGTACCCCCGCAAATTTCTAATAATTAACTTATAAAAAATTAGCGAAATGTTTTTCGAATTTTCACAAAGTATTAACATCCGTCGTGGTACCACTAAACAATAATTGAACGATGATCGTACTCCGTTCAGCATTTTGGAGGTTTCGGAGCATATAAAATAACAACGTTTTTATTCGTTCAGCGTAAAAACAGAGGTATGGAGAACGGAGTAACAAGGATCGGCGTCAGCCTGCCCAGAAATCTGCTCGAGGAATTTGACAGCATAATCAAAACGAGAGGTTATTCATCGAGAAGCGAAGCCATAAGGGACGCAATTCGAAATTACATAGCCGAGTACAAGTGGCTCGAGAAGGAGGAAGGAGAAATAGTTGGAGTCATAACCATTCTCTACAACCACCACCATAAAGGTACGAGCGATGCAATAATCTCACTCCAGCACGAAGCTGTCGATATAGTGTTAACGACAATGCACATCCATCTTGACAGAGACAACTGCTTGGAAATGGTGATAGTGAAAGGAGAAATGCCGAGAATAAAGAGGCTGATAGACAGGATAACGACAATAAAGGGCGTGAGCAACGTAAAGCTGATAACCGCTATAAGAGAGTGAGCCAGTTTGCACGGTTACATTTATTACAAAAACATTTATGTTTATAAAAACTAAAAAAGTTAATTCAGCTAGCGCTCAACTACCCACGTCACTCGGAAACGAGCTTTTTACCGAATTCCACTAGACCTCCGCACTCAACAATTTTATTGAGGAAGTCCGGTATCGGGTTTATCGGATATTCCTCTCCCTTCGTCCTGTTGATGACAACGCTCCTTTCGTAGTCCACCTCTATTTCGTCACCTTCATCTATTCTGTCCGTTTCCCTGCACTCAACAACCCTTAACCCTATGTTTATGGCGTTTCTGAAGAAAATTCTCGCGTAGGATTTGGCGATAATTCCCGCTATTCCAGTAGCCTTAAGCGCTAAGGGAGCGTGCTCTCTACTGCTTCCACATCCAAAGTTCTCTCCGGCAACCACGAAGTCTCCAGCCTTAACGTTTTCCACAAAATCTCTTCTCACGTTTTCAAACACGTGCTTCGCCAGCTCTTCGGGGTCGTTTATAACCAGATACTTCCCCTGAATTATAACGTCCGTGTCCACGTCATCTCCAAACTTCCAGGCTCTGCCCATGCTGAATGAAAAACCGGGCATTTAAAAACTTTTATGAACACTTTTATGAACTCAGAATTTTACGAGCTCAGGGAAAGTAAACAAACTCCCCAGCCACCATGTATTTTTCGGGATGGGCAGTTCTTCTAACACCTTCGAGCCACTTCCTTGCAGACAGCATGGCTCCAATCCTGTTCAGAGGTGTGTTGTTGTTTCCGCAGTGGTAGCTGTAGGTGCACTTTGGACAGCCCTCGACCCTGCCGCAATCGCAGTTTTTCAGGACGTCGTAAGCTATCCTGAAAGCC
>JALVYA010000051.1 GCA_027038095.1 Archaeoglobaceae archaeon | reverse complement strand
TAGAAAATACAAAATTTGCAGTTTACAGGGCTTCACCAAACCTGAACCTGTGCCTGTCCTTCAGCTCCCTCTTTTTGCCCTCGTTCCACCCGCTGACTCTCTGGTAGTACCCGGTAATTCTGGAGTAACATTCGACGTCCTTACTGCCACAGGATGGGCAGGTGTCGCTTATTCCTCCGCTGACCTTCTGACACTTCCTGCAGTATGTCATGTCCTTCGTGTACGCCCAGTACCCTATCAGCGTCTTAGTTGCAATTTTCTTCGTGAGGTTCCACAGAAGCTCCGGGGATGGAGAGCTTTCACCCAGCCAGACGTGAGCCATCATTCCTCCGTTGCACAGCGGGTGGAAAGATCCCTCTATCTTCAGCCTCCTGAAGAGCGGAATGTTTGCACTCACCCTGCAGTGTGAGGAGTTCGTGTAGTAAATGCTGTCTCCTTCACCCTGAACCACTGCATCTCTGAAGTACTTTCTGTCAAGTCTCGCAAACCTGTAAGCTGTCGATTCTGCGGGAGTCTGGGTGATGACCCACCTCAAGCCCGTCTCTTTTGACCACTCCACAGCGGTATCCATCATGAACTTGATGACCTTCAATCCGAAGTTCCAGGCGGCTTCGCTTTCGTGCAGCTCTTCTCCCGTAAAGGCTTTCAGCATCTCGTTCAGGCCGACGAAGCCTATAGACCTGACGACCTTGTCAACCCTGTAGTAAGGCTCTCCGTCAACGTCCTGAGTGAGGAAAGGAAGAGAACCACTCTTCATCCTTCTCTTTATTACTTCTGCCTTTATTTCTATTATTCTGCGAGCGAGAATCATTCTTTCCAGAAGCAGATCAAACAGCTCGTCTTCATCCTTCGATTCGTAGGCTATTCTTGGCAGGTTTATTGATACAACCTGCAGAGAGCCAGTTCTCATGCATCCCCTTTCAAAGTCTTTCCAGTCGTTAGCATCCGGACTCAGAACGAGCCTGCAGCACTGGGCAAACACGTTGTCTGGCAGGTATCCTGCGAGCAAGTTTAAGAAGTACGGGGTTCCGAACTTGGCTACGCACCTGTGAACGGCAATCATGAATTCCTCGAATCCTTCCTTCCTGAAGCACTCCTTTCTGAGCTTGTAGTTTGGTTTGGGGAAGAAGAAGGGCTTTCCGAGGTAATCTCCTTCCAGATACACTTCAGTTATGGCATGAGCGAACTTTATTGCCTCTTCCTCAAAATCTCCGTAAGTTACGGAATCTTTTACAACACCTCCGGGCAGAACAGCGGGCATGTCAGCAACAACGCCTGGCACGCCGTACTCTATGTCTATGTCTGAAAAAACGGTCTGACCACCTCTCGCCACGTACATCTGAGCCATTTCGTAAACGAACATCTGCGCAAGCTGTTTCATTTCTCTGTAGGATTTACCTGCCAGATACGGAGCGAGCCAGACGTTAAAGAAGTCCAGTCCCTGCCCGCCCGCAAAGTTGGTCTGTGCCGCAGCGAGGGCTTTGGCGGCGTGGAGAACCGCAACTTCAGCGTTCTTGGCAGGTCCGGCAACTGCCGTGTTTTCTCCTGTTCCATCGACTTTCAGACCGTTCTTCAGGAACCACCTCAGGTCGTGCTGGAAGCAGTAGGGTCTTGTGGCAAAGTACTCCAGATCGTGGATGTGGATCTCACCCCTCATGTGCGCATCTGCAAGTTCGGATGGAAGAATGCGGAGAAGAGCGTACTCCTTCATAACACCATCAGCCACGAGCTTGTGAATGGTTTCCGGATTGTGCTGCAGATTCGCGTTCTCGTTTGAACCCCTCTCTATCAGCTTCGTCACGTCGTAAACGGGTAAGCCGAGTCTCGTGTACGACTTTCTCGCTTCTTCCAGCCCTCTTTCCAAGAGCTTCACGTTAACGATTTCTCTTATCAGCGGAGCTGATATGAATTCGAGGTTCAGAGCCTTAATTCCCCTTTCAACTTCTATTGCTATCTCTTCTGCAAGCTCTCTCGAGATTCCAGTTTCCTTTATCAGGGATTCCACTATTTTTGACCTGTCAAAAGCTTCGATTTCGTTACGGGATGTTCTGACGAAAATGTCCGGCGATTTCAGAGACGTTTCAACTTTCACTTTCTCCACTTTCTTCAATTTTTCACCTCCTTAAGGATTGGCTTTAGCATCGAACAGTTTAGTTGAAGCAGTTGGAATATCCGGGTGTATCTGGTTAGAGAAGTACGTAAAGTAAAAACCACTTTCAGATGATGCAGACGAAACAGTTAAATTCGAACAACCAGTCAGTGTACATGTTGCTGGCATTTATTTCAGACGTCCACGCAAACCTGCCAGCCATGGAGGCAGTTGTGGACAGGCTGGAAAAGTGTGATGAGATTTACTGCTGCGGTGACGTGGTGGGGTACTATCCGTATCCGGATGAAGTCGTTGAGATGTTCAAACAGCTTGAAGTAAAATCGGTAATGGGGAATCACGATTTTGCGGTGGTTACAAACGACTTTTACGGTTTCAACGAAATGGCGAGAGCTGCGGGAATGTGGACTGCAAAGAATGCGAGTGAAGAAACTCTCGATTACCTGGCAGAGCTTCCTCTGAGCATCGTCACTGAAGACTTCTCCATATACCACGGAAGGCCGGGAGAAGGCATGGAAGTTCTGTTTGACTACGTTTTTCCAGAGGACGATTTAGAGCAGTTCGTTGCTGAAGGTAACGTCGCTGTTGGCCACTCTCACATACAGTTCGTAAGGTGGTTTCGGGGCAGGTTTTTCCTCAATCCCGGAAGCGTTGGACAGCCGAGAGATGGAGATCCAAGAGCTGCATACGCTATCCTAAACACAGAGAACTGGAAGCTGGAATTGAAAAGGATCAGCTACAACATAGACGAAGTTTGCGAGGCTGTGGAAAAAGCTGGTTTGCCGGAGTTTCTGTGTGAGAGGCTTTACAGGGGTTATTGAGATTTTTCTAGTTTAACTTTATTATATATAATAAAACTTAACAACAAAATAATAAAAACTGAAAATTACGTGTAATTTATCGCCTTTTCTGCACTGCTTGCCCCCACGCTCACGACAACAGTATCCGGTTTGACGTCCACAAGTTTTTGCGGGGCAATTTGTGTGCTTGTGTCGGAGGGGAAGTTAACATGCACGCCGACAGTCATTGCGACGTGCACGAATCCTGATGAGTTGCAGAAGCCTGTGGTCTGTATAACAGCTTCATCACCCTTCAGGAAGTAAACAGTAACGGGCGTAAGTTCTGGTGGTCTGGGCGTTATTCTGGCCAAAACATCGTAAGAGTAAACGTCGTAGTAAATGTTATAACAGCGCATACAGCACATACAGTATTCGTAACTGTAGTATCCGACCAGAGTTCCATTTGCGTGCACGATGTCTATCGTGTACCTGCCGGAACCCGTCTTCTTCGTAACGTTGACGGAGATTACACTGACGTTTGTTCCGCCCTTTGATGCAGGTAGATTTGCTTTCACAG
>JALVYA010000050.1 GCA_027038095.1 Archaeoglobaceae archaeon | reverse complement strand
ATGGTTGCTCTGCTCGTACTCTCGGGCAGAATCGGGGACATGGTCAGGAGAGACCGCTACTTCGTTACCGCAATGGGCATATTCACTTTCAGCAGCTTCCTCTGCGCTCAGGCCTGGAATGTTCCCTCCCTGATACTTTTCAGGGCTCTGCAGGCAGTGGGCGGAGCGATGCTCAGCAGCAACGTTCTTGCAATAATAACCGAGCTTTTCCCTCCCGGCAAGAGGGGGGCGGCAATGGGCCTGAACTCTGTTATGACAGCGTCGAGCTTCACTCTCGGACCCATAATTGGTGGCTGGCTCACAACCAACCTGAGCTGGCACTGGGTGTTCTACCTGAACGTGCCAGTGGGAATATTTTCGATCATGCTTGCCCTCACCCTGCTTCCACCGCTCGAACCGAAGGAGGTGTTTCCGGTTGATTTCTCCGGAGCCGTCCTACTCGGAATAGGTTTGAGTCTGCTAACTCTCGGAATTACCAACGGACAGGTGTGGGGATGGTGGAGCAGAAAGACCGTTGCCTGCTTCGTCGTTTCAATCCCCTACCTCATTGCCTTCGTCGAAAGAGAGCTTGAGTGCGAGTATCCGCTTCTCGACTTCAGCCTCTTCAGGGAGAGGAACTTCACGGTTGGGGTGGTTGCGATAACAATACTCTTTTTCGGGCTTTCAGCCTCTCTCTTCGTTCTGCCGTATTTTCTGCAGGGTATAAAGAGTTTGACCGCCGAAGAATCCGGTTACTGGATGGTGTCGATACCCATTCTCAACACGTTCTTTGCTCCTCTTGCCGGAAAGCTGAGCGACAAAATGGATCCGAAGTACCTGATGTGTCTTGGACCTCTGTTTTTTGCCGTGAGTCTCTACTTCCTAACGGGAATAAGCGCCGATGTGAGTTACTGGACGTTCTTCCTGGAGCTCATGCCAATGGGTGTCGGAATGGGTTTGCTCATGTCTCCCTCTTACAACGTCATGATGAGCTCAATCCCCAGGCAGAAAGTTGGAATGGCGAACGGAGCTGTGAGGTCAATGAATACCCTCGCACAGGCGATGGGGGTTGCAGTTGGAGGAGTTCTGATATCACAGAGGATGAACGACTGGCTTCCCGGGTACGGAAACTGGGTGCCCGATCCCGGTACCATGAACATGCTGAAGATGCTTGCGAGAACGAAAACTCCACTGCCGCTCATAGCCATGGTCAGGGGTTTCGTTGACAGCATGCACTACGTTTTTTCCCTGGTTGTCTGGCTTCCGCTCCTGAGCTCCGTCATAATTCTCCTGTTTTTAAGGGGAAAGGAGCACCTGAGCAACGAGTCTTAGATTTTGCGGAACAGTCCTTATCAGAGAGTATAGAAAAGTAGAAATATCGAATCATATCACTTTCCCGTTGTTCTGAAAGGTGATTGCCATGGCTAAACGAGCGAAACTTGTGAACGATGTCGTTGAGCTTGTGCCTGTGCTATACATATTTTCCACGAACTTCTACAGAAACGTTTACGAAACTCTGCTCAGCGAGTGGTTGACGCTGGATGAGCTCGTGGAGAGGTTTGGCGAGGGTGTGGAGGAGGCACTCAAGATACTGAAAAACGCGGGCATGCTCGAAATGAAGTGGAGGATGCCGTCTTCACCGTCGGAAACGCCGCAGAAGGAGTACCACGTCAGCTACACGCACCTCAGTGCCAACTTCTACGTCTCCCTGAAAGACCTGAACAGGATACTCGACGTCGTTTTCATGCCGGATGACGAATTCGAAAAAATAGTCAGCGACATAATCAGCGAAATAAAGGCCGGCAGAATGTCGGTTCCCCACATAAGCAGGAGCCTTGGCTTAGAAGGACTAATTATAAGGGCTGCTGCCAAGAGGTCGCTAAAGCTGAACGTGAAGGGACAGCTTGTGGAACTCGCAAAAGAGGAAGAAATCTGATTTAATCTGTTTGTTTTCTATTTGAGATTGCACGCAGGACGGTAATTGGAAGTAACCGGAAATAACGGAAACTTTCATGAAGCTCAAGGAGAGGTCAGTGAGAGACGTTCTGAACAGGCTGAAGTGGGACGAATCGTTCGACTTTTCCAAGGTCAGGGTAGTTTACGCTGACAGAATATCGGGGACTTCGGAATTCAGCGGCGACGAAGTGGAAGACATAGGGCATAAATTTATTTTTCTCGCCGGAGACGTGATGATTCCAATACACAGAATCGTCGAAATAAAGTACTCTGAAAAGACCCTGTGGAGAAAGCAGAAAAATGAAGGGTGAAGGCGTAAAGGTTGCACTGGAAACCTACGGATGCACGATGAACAGGTCGGATTCCGACATAATCAGGTGTATACTTCTCAGAGCTGGCTACAGGCTGACGTCGGATGGGGAAGCAGATGTTGTCGTGATAAATTCGTGTGGCGTCATAGAGTACACTGAAAGAAAGATTCTCAAAAGGGCGAAAGAGCTGAAAAACAGGGGGAAAAAAGTGGTTATAGCCGGATGCCTGCCGAGAATATCAGCCAGAAAGGTGAGGGAAATAGCTGACTCAGCCGTAGGCCCGGATAGCTTGACTGAAATAGATGTCGCCGTAAGGTCTGCCCTCGAGGGCTCGAAATTCTTCGACATAAGCAAAAAGAGCGTTGACAAGGCTTCAATGGAAAAGTGCAGGCTGAGAAAGGACGAGCTCGGAATGAACGTAGGTATAGCAGTGGTTCCAGTGGCTGAAGGCTGTACCGGAAGGTGCACTTTCTGCGCAACCCGTTTTGCGAGGGGGAGATTGAGGTCTTTCAGCATGGAATCCATAGTCGAAGACGTCAGGAGAGCTGTGGAAAACGGGTTTGTCGAAATCCAGCTAACGTCTCAGGACACGGGGGCGTATGGAATCGACAGATACGGATACTACGCACTTCCAGAGCTGCTCGACAGAGTATCCAGCATTCCCGGAAAGTTCAGAGTCAGGGTTGGCATGATGAATCCCCGGCACGCTTACGAAATGCTCGACGATTTAATAAACGCGTTCTCAAGTGAAAAGATTTACAGGTTCATACACGTACCGGTTCAGAGCGGAGACGACGAAATTCTGAAAAGAATGGGCAGAGACCACGGCGTTGAGGAGTACTTAGAGGTCGTTTCGAGGTTCAGAAAAGAGTTTGACGAAGAGGATACAGTGGTTTCAACAGACATAATAACCGGATTTCCGGGTGAGAGTGAAGAGGCATTTCACAGAAGTCTGGACGTTATAAGAGACAGCAAACCCGACCTCGTCAACGTTACACGTTACTCTCCGAGGAGGGGTACGCCAGCGTACAGGCTGGGAGATATGCCTGACTGGATAAAAAAGGACAGGTCGAGAGCTGTAACGAGGCTTGCGGAAAGGATAAAGGAGAAGAGAAACGCCAGACTCGTCGGCAGGTCTTTTAAGGCGTTAATCACGAAGTTCTCTGCCAGAAAGGTGCTGGCGAGACTCGGCTCTTACAGGCCGGTCGTGCTCGAAGGTTTTGAACCCGCCTCTTTCAGAGAGGTGGAGGTTAAGATAAC
>JALVYA010000049.1:2007-3547 GCA_027038095.1 Archaeoglobaceae archaeon | reverse complement strand
GTCAACTCCACACTCTCTGAGCAATTTTAAGTTTTTCTGAAGAACTGGATTTTTAAACATGCCGAGGTGCATGGCTGGAGCGACGATTACCTTTTTTCCGGAGCCGAGAGCTGTAAGAGCTATTAAGGAAACTTCCGAATCGGAAATTCCGTTTGCAATTTTGGAGATGGTGTTTGCAGTTGCCGGAGCAATCAAAACAACGTCACTCCACCCCTCTATTCCCGCGAGCTCGACATGGTTTAACTCCTCAGGCTCCACGTAATCCGCAACAAAGCTCAGAGCCCTTTTCCCCACAATTTCCAGAGCTTTTTCACCGGCAACGACCTTTACGTCAAAGCCCCTCCGCTTTAACTCTCTCGCAAGTTTTACGCTCTCGACCGCAGCGAGACTTGCTGTTACGCAGAGCAACACTCTCACGATTTCACCTTTCAGACTTTTCGTGCAGAACGCTTACGAACTTCTCAGGGTTCAGCTCAAGAAGCCGCCTGTACGCAGGGTTTTTTAAAGTTTCCAGTGCTTTAATGACGGGTTTTACGTCGGGTTTCACCTCAGCCTTTTTTTCAGCTTTTCTCATCTTTTCGGTTTCCCCGGAGACTTCTCCGACTCTGGCTTTGGATTTTTGTGCGAGAAGCCATCCCCTCTTAACGCTCGCAGTTTTCTCCTCTAAAATTCTGTTTACAGCCTTAATAAAGCCCTTCCACTCGATTTCGGCTTTGATGTCCGTTAACTTCACCTCTATCAGGTTTTCCGGACACGCGTACATGCACGCCCTGCAGAACTTGCACAGCTCCTCTTCAAGCTTCAGCTCTCCGTTTTCAACAAACCACGCCCCGTTTCTGCAAACGTTTAAACAGGCTCTGCAGCTCTCCCAGTCACAGACTCTCTTCAACCTCTCCCACTGAACTTTTATCTCGCCCTCAAAGCTTTTCTCAACTTCAACTCCGTCGTAGGGGCAGGCGAGCTTGCACAGCCCGCACTCTGTGCAGGCATCTGTTATCTCAACTTCTGCTACTTCTCCAACCTCACGTTCCACTTTCGCATCGCTAACGACGAGTATTGCTTCATTCGGACACACCTTCTCGCACAAACCGCAGTAGTCGCACATCTCCTCTCTCAGAAGAATTTCAGAGAACGGCTTCGGGTCAGATGGCTTTACTTCCTTTTTTACTGCAACCAGTGCGTCGCAGAATGCCGTGCACTTCCCGCAGAGCCTGCACTTCTCCGCGTCAATCTTTAAAGTGCCTTTTACTCCCGTTCTTCTCTCGTGAACGTCGTCGATTTTTTTGATAAGCCTGAACTTCACGGCCTCTGCCGGACATATCTCACTGCACAGAATGCAGTTAACGCAGCTTTCGAGCTTTCTGGCTCCTCCTTTCAGTTTTATTTTAGCTTTATCCATCTCAGCTCCGTTGAACTCAAACGCTTTTTCGGGGCACACGTCGCAGCATATTCCGCAAAAACAGCACGTCGTGTGATCTATTATGAGGGGCATTCCGGCAAAAAGCATTTCGTAGCCTGCAAACTGGATTGAATTCGTGGG
>JALVYA010000049.1:0-1907 GCA_027038095.1 Archaeoglobaceae archaeon | reverse complement strand
ACCCTGCCCGAGCACGGCACTCTTATAACCCTGATGCGGTCGTCGTAGTTCATTCTCAACGCCCCTGCCAGATCAAGAGCGGAATAGGCGCAGTAATTGCATGCAAACACGACTACGCTTTCCGGAGAAACCTGAGAAATTTCGGCAAGTATTTCGGCGTTCGAGTAAAAGCCCTGATCTATCGCTTCTTCCGGACACGCTGAAGCGCACAGCCCGCACATCTTGCATGCGTTTGGATTTACGAAAGCTTTACCTCTTGGTTTAACGCTTTCATTCCCGTTTTCCCCGACATCCTTAAAACCAGCTCTTTCACGTCTTTCAACGGATATCGCTCCGGAGGGACAGAGTTTTACGCAAACCCCACATCCACTGCACTCCTTCACGCTGTATGCGTAGTAGGGATCCAGTTCCACATCGCCGCTGAGAATTTCGAGAGCTTTCGCAGATGCCAGACCTGCGGAATGAATGCTGTCTCTTATATCTTTCGGGCCAGAAGCGCAGCCAGCGACGAAAATTCCCGCTCTGCTCGTTTCAGCGGGTTTGAGCTTTGGGTGCAGAACCTCCACGAACCTGTCCTTGCCAGTGTTCACGAATTCAAAGTCTCCGGAACTGCTCATACCAACTGCCAGCACCACGAGGTCAAAACTCTCCTCCACGACCCTGCCGAGGAGCGTGTCTTCGTACCTCAAAACCACCTTACCATCTTCCGGCAGAATTGCCGGTTTTGCTCTCACAAACCTCACGCCCTCGCTCATGGCTTTCCTGTAGTACTCCTCGTAACCCCTGCCTCCAGCCCTCAAATCTGTGTAAAATACGGCCGTATCGACTCCGTACCTTCTCCGCAGGATCATGGCGTTCTTGGTGCTTGCCATACAGCAGACAACCGAACAGTGTAGATTTGTTGAAACGTCCCTGCTGCCAACGCACTGTATAAAGGCAACCTTTTTCACGTCCGAAAACACCTCACCAAACCTGAGCTGACCTGATGGAGAGAGCAATCTTTCGAGTTCGAGCGATGTTATTATTCTGTTCGTTCCGCCAAAGAAGTACTCCTCCTTCTCCTCTGGATTGAAAAGTTTGTAGCCCGTGGCAACAATTACTGCTCCAGCCTCAACTTCGAATTCCTCTGCCTTCTGAGAAAAGTCTATGGCGTCTGGCTCACAGGCTTTAACGCAGAGGTCGCATCTGATACAGTTCTCCTCATCTATCGCTGCGTACAGCGGAGTTGACTGGGGAAACGGAACGTATATTGCTTTCCTGAAGCTCCCCAGAAATTCGTCGTAAACCGTGACGGGACAGACAGAGGAGCAGTCCTCTATGCAGCCCTTGCACTCCGTGTTCACGTACCTCGGACTAACCCTGATCCTCACCTTAAACCTGCCAGCGGAGCCTTCAACAGACGTAACTTCAGAATGCGTGTAAACTCTGATTTTCTCGTGCTCCCACACTTCGTTCATCTTTGGAGCGAGAACGCATATAGAGCAGTCGTTGTTTGGAAATATTTCGTTCAGCAAAGCCATGTGTCCGCCGAGACTCGCCCTCTTCTCCACGAGGACTACCTCAATTCCAGAACTGGCGAGCATGAGTGAGGCTTCAATTCCAGCAATTCCACCACCAACGACCACAGCTCTCTTTACGCTCTTCAATTTCCTCTTTTTCAGAGGTTTCGAGTTTTTCACCCTTTCGAGAGCCATGAGGGTTAGCTCTTCAGCTTTTCTCTGTGCTCCTTCCCCTCTATGAACCCACGAGCACTGCTCCCTTATGTTTGCCATAACGACTCTGTACGGGTTAATTCCCGCCTTTTCTGCGAGTTTCCTGAAAGTGTGCTCGTGAAGCTTCGGGCTGCAGGCGGCAACAACAAAACAGTCGAGACCTCTCTCTTTTATGTCCTCTGCAATTTCCTGCTG
>JALVYA010000048.1 GCA_027038095.1 Archaeoglobaceae archaeon | reverse complement strand
GTTATGGAAAACCTGAGGAACTCAAACTGCATTATTCCGGTTGGAGAGGGCAGATCAGAATGTGCACTGCACATCGGGCTGAGCAGAATAAACAAAACTGTTAAAACAACTGAAGACATAGATTTTCCCGGAAACACGATATACGAAGCCGCAGAGGAACTTGAAAGGAGGTTCGGTAAAATTGCAATTCTCGTCAATTCTGGAAGTGGAGAAACCCTGATACCGAAAAGAACTGTTCAGATGATGGCAGAATACATAGAAAAAAGTGGCAGCAAGAACTACACGATAAATGCGATAGTTTCGAACCCGTATTCGAGCATAGGCATGGTCAGGGAGAAGGAATACGGATTCATAGTTGAGCTGAAGGGAAGAAAAACGGAGCCAAAAACTGAGAGAGAGTACTCCAAGCTTGGAATAATGAACGACATATACGAACTTGGAAGTTTGATGTTGATTCACAGAATGAAACTCGCCATAAACAACGGTAAAGATCACAAATTCGTTTTAGATATCGAGGACAAGTTTAGCGAGATATGTAAAATTGTTGACAGGTTTACCGAAGAGGAGATGTACAGAGAACTCGTTGAAGCCATAGAGAGGAGGTGCCACGTCACTGTTGGAGGGCTTGGCCCGGCGAGAAGCGTTGCTCTCATGACTGTTATAAGACTGCAACACGTGAAAAGGTCTGTTTGCGATGAAGCTTACATATCGGGTCCGCTGGCACCCCACCCGAGAGCGGGAGACGTTTTGCTTCTCATTTCAAGAAGTGGCGAGAACGACGCCCTGATAAACTGGTGCGAAAAAATGAAGAAGAGTGGAGTACAGGTGTACTCCATTGTCGGCAGGGATTCCACTCTGTCCTCGATTTCGAACAGCTTTGTGCTCGACTGCAGGGAAGAGGATTTTTACTGCTACGCCGCTTACGCCCTGAGTCCGCTACCTCTCAGCGTGGTTGACAGGCTTGCAAGTCACGGATTGAGGTTGCCGGAGTACATACTTCGCTGGTACCACAGCGTAACACAGTAAGCAACTTCAAATTTTTAATCTATTATACTTAATTTATGATTTCTATAATTTATGTTTACGTATCTATGCAATTAAATCACTTAAAAGATCACTCAAAAAACACCTTTCCGGGAATTATCCTTTCGATGTCCTCAATGCACGCTCTTCTGACAAGAGTTGCGAGCGTATTTTTCGATTTTGAGAAGTTAATACGCCTGTGGAAGATGACAATTCCAAGATTTAATCCGTTTTCAAGGCTGCAGGTAGCGGCTCTGAAAACAGCCTCATCGTCTCTGACAGCGTAAGACGCCACGTGCATTTCTTCAAGTATCGATGGAGAGGCGAGCATGACGTTGTCCGTTCCAAGACACCATCTTTCGTACTCAGCAAACAGCCTGTAGTTATCGAAGTTTGCGACGTCAAAAAACAGGTTCGACCTGATACAGCTGATTACCGGTATCTCCTCTTCAAAAACCCTTCTTATCTGGTCTTTTCCTGCCATGTTCATGTGGACTATTGCGTCGGGTTCCAGCTCTATCGCCCCGTCAACGTCTCCGTCGTCTACCTCTCCGGCGTGGATGAAGAAGAGTTTTTTCCTCTTTCTGGCAATTTTCCTGAGTTTTTCAGCTACCTCAAATCCAACGTCTCTGACGCTGCTTATACCAAATCCGTCTGCAATTTCAAGTACTTCCTCGCATCTTTCACCTTCCCCGCTTTCAGGTCTACCGAGAGCCACGCACAGGCCCCACTTATCTGCTTCTCTAAGAAGCTTAACTCCTTCAACACCTCCCTCTCTGAAATCGTATACTCTCAGAACTCCGGAAAGAGCTGAATGGTTCAGGGAATCCTCAATCGCTTCCCTGCACTCGCTCCTGTACTTTTCGAGCATCCTGAACTTGTAACCTCCGGGTGCTACGAGCTCTATTCCTGAAAAAGGAGGGTCTTTGGCTATCGCATCTCCAAGGTGAGTGTGAGCGTTTACGAAAGCCGGACAGGCTACGAAGCTCGTCTCCTTTCTCTCGCTTTCCTCGAAAACTATTTTTTCTCCTGCGTGCACGGTTCCTGTCTTTCTGTTTAGCTCTCCATCCTCGAAAAATACGAACTCGCAATTAAATTCAGAATCAAATTCAGCATCGAACATTTCGCACACGTTACAAGTCTAAATACCGGTATTCAGCTCATCTCACTTATTCTGGACGCCTTTACTATCTCCAGAACTTCTCTGAACTTTTCGTGTTCAGCATCTCTCAGCAGGTCGTAGATAACAGCTTCTGCTGTCGTGAGTTTAACTCCCTCCTGCACCATTCTCTGAACAGCAACATCTCTGTCAATGGCTTTTCTTGAAGAAGTGCAGTCAACCGCCAGATAAACTTCGAATCCGTACTTCAGCATGTCTAGAGCTGTTTGCAGAACACAGATGTGAGTTTCTATTCCGGTCAGAACGAACTTCTTTTCGCCCATAACTTTCTTTACGAAATCGTTGCATCCCATGCAGCTAAAAGTGGTTTTTTCTATCGGTTCCCCAAAACCTCTCAGGTTTTCGTCTGTTTTTCCGAGCTTTTTCTGCTCCGTGAGCGTTACGGGGAGGTTTAAGGTTTTGAAAACCTTGGCGAGTTTAAACGTGTTTAACAGAACGTTTTCGCTCTCGACAACGCGGGGCAGCAGCTTTTCCTGCATGTCGATAATTATCAGGTGCATGGATTCTGGAATTTACCCAAATTCAAAAGCTTTTCGCATGCGGAACTGATTTTTAACTCATGCTAAACTTTAAAACATGAACGAAGAAGGCGAAGAAATCGTGAGAAGTGCGGCCGAGAAAATAGTGACAATGGAGGTTAGAGGCGCAGCGAGAATAGCCAGATTTGCTGCAGAAACACTCAAAGCTTTTGCCGAGAGTTTAAACGTTTCCGATCCGGAAGAGTTCGATAAAAAGATGAAGTGGGCCGCCAGAACGCTTCTGGACACGAGGCCGACAGCCGTAAGCCTCTACAACGCCGTAAACTACGTTATGAGTTACTCCGGTGAAAGCGTTGAGGAAAAGAAGAGGAGTGTTGTTGAGAGAGCGAACAGGTTTGTGGAGTGGGTGAGGACGGCTCACAAAAACATAGGGGAATTTGGAGCCAAAAGGGTGAAAAAAGGCTCTACTGTCATGACCCACTGCAATTCCTCCGCAGCTCTTTCGGTTATAAAGGAAGCCTATAAACAGGGAAAGGTGGAAATGGTTTTTGCAACTGAGTCGAGGCCGAGGAGGCAGGGTTTTCTGACTGTTAAGGAGCTCGCTTCTGAAGGCATTCCTGTAACGCTGATAGTGGATTCAGCTGTAAGGTACTTTATGAACGAAATAGACTGTGTAATCGTTGGTGCAGACACGATAACGGCTAACGGAGCTCTGATAAATAAGATCGGCACTTCTCAGATAGCTTTAGCCGCCAAGGAGGCAAGAGTTCCGTTTATGGTTGCTGCCGAAACTTACAAGTTCAGCCCGAAAACGCTGTTCGGCGACCTCGTCGTGATAGAGGAGAGAAGTGCGGAGGAAGTTGCTCCTCCAGAAATTCT